>CAYHQD010000056.1:0-7631 GCA_964358905.1 uncultured Candidatus Peribacteria bacterium | reverse complement strand
CAACATAGGCCAGGTCTATGGATGCGGCGCCAAGGCGCCGCACCGCATGCGCACTATGGAGCATGCGACGAAAATATTCCATATTTCGTTCCATGGTTTCGGATTTACTAGGATTGAATCCAGTCGCCACCAGTCCTTTAATGAGATTTGATATTTTGGATACCGCGAGTTTTTTCGGATCGGTTTTCAAGCCGTTCGCTCCTATGATTTGCAGATAGGCTCCTTTTCCTTTTTCGGCATAGAAAAACTCTCCGGATATGGGATTGTACACAACTCCATGTGTTATCTCACCTTCGTATTCCAGCGCGATTGAAATGCCAAATATCGGCAGGTGATGAGCGAAGTTACTTGTGCCGTCTATCGGGTCTATGATCCACACATATTGCTTGCCCGGATCGTTGCCGATTCCTTCTTCTCCCAAAAATCCGTGCTCCGGATATTGTTCTTTTATCTTTTTCAGAAGAAATGTTTCACACGCTTTATCCGCTTCCGTTACGAGATCTTTTTCCCCTTTATTTTCGATGAGGATATTAGGCTTGTAATAATATTTTTTCACCAACTCACCGGCTTCCAATGCGATATGTTGTAAAAATCCGAGCATTTTGAATTTTGGTAATCTACATTGCTCTGTCACGTGCGTCATGGTAGCATTCTTCGGCCATGGAAGACAGACCATTTAAACTCGTGAGTCCGTTTCAACCAGCCGGAGACCAACCGCAGGCTATTGAAAGTTTGGTGCGCCAACTAAAAAACGGCGTGAAAAACAATACCTTGCTTGGTGCGACCGGTACGGGAAAGACTTTTACCGCCGCCCATGTCATCCAGCAACTTCAGAAGCCCACACTCGTGCTCGCACACAATAAAACATTGGCCGCTCAGCTTTGCAGTGAGTTTCAGGAATTTTTTCCTGACAATGCGGTAAGCTATTTCGTATCGTACTATGATTACTATCAGCCGGAGGCATATCTTCCCGCTACGGACACTTATATTGCAAAGGACGCTTCCATCAATGACGAAATTAATCGCTATCGCCATACCGCGACCATGAATCTTCTTACGCGCAATGATGTTATTGTCATTGCATCCGTATCCTGTATTTATGGACTTGGATCTGCGGATGATTATGAGGCGTTGGCGATAAAATTAAAAACGGGACAGACTATCCAGCGCGACAAGTTGCTTCGTCATTTGACCGATATTCAGTACACGCGTTCCCATCTGGAATTTAAATCGGGTATGTTTCACGTACTCGGTGATACGGTGGAAATTTTTCCTCCGAGCAGTGATGCGAATGTATATCGCATAGAATTTTTTGGGGATGAAATAGAACGTATTGTCGAAGCGGACAGTTTTACCGGGGAGGTCGTACAGGACTTTGATGAAGTGACGATTTTTCCCGCGAAGCATTCGGTGACCACTCAGGAAAAAGTGGATCGTGCCCTCGGTGGCATTCAAAAAGAACTGGAAGTAAGGCATAAACAACTGCTCGATATGGGAAAATTCCTGGAGGCCGAGCGATTGAAGACACGTACCGAATACGATATCGATATGTTGCGAGAAACCGGCTATGTGTCCGGTATAGAAAACTATGTCAGATACTTTGATTATAATGGGGAAGAAGGACGACGCCCAACCACTTTATTGGATTATTTCCCGGATGATTTTTTGCTTTTTATAGATGAGTCTCATATTACCGTGCCGCAGATCGGAGGTATGTATGGAGGCAATTATTCTCGCAAGAAAACGCTCGTGGAACATGGTTTCAGATTGCCGTCGTCTTTTGACAATCGTCCGCTTTCTTTCGAAGAATTTGAAACATATATGAATCAGGCGGTGTACGTATCCGCTACTCCTTCTAAGTATGAATTTGCGCATACTGATAAAGAAAACATAGTTGAGCAAATTGTACGTCCTACTGGTCTTATCGATCCGCAAGTGGTTGTGAAGTCCTCGCAAAATCAGATGGAAAATATCATGGAAGAAATACGTATGACCACCGTGAGAGGCGAGCGCACTCTTATTACCACACTCACGAAAAAATCCGCAGAGCGTTTGACGGAGTTCCTTACGGAAGCGGGAGTGCGTGTGAAGTATCTTCACTCCGATATAGAGACTTTCGAACGTATAGAAATTTTGCGTGATTTGCGTCTCGGAAAATTCGACGTGTTGGTAGGTATCAATCTCTTGCGCGAAGGGTTGGATCTGCCGGAAGTTTCTTTCATTGCCGTGCTCGATGCTGACAAGCAGGGGTTTTTACGATCGACATCAGCTTTGATACAGACCATCGGGCGATGTGCGCGAAATGTGAACGGCCACGTATATTTGTATACCAGCGAGATTGAAGGAAAGTTGGTTATGACCAATGCGATGCGAGGAGCGCTGGATGAAACCGAACGTCGTCGTGCGGTACAGTTGGCTTATAATGCAAAACACGGTATTACCCCGGAAACCATAAAGAAGGCCGTGAAGGATATTACCATGGGTGGATCGGCCTCTGGCAGGACTATGGTGGCTAAACGTGATCCGAAAAAAATTCCGAAAGAAGAGATAAAGCGTTATATCGGAATGCTCGAAGCGGAGATGGATTTGGCCGTGCAAAATATGGAATTTGAAAAGGCGGCTGAGTTGCGAGATGAAGTCGATCAGTTGAGAGCCGAAAATAGGCTTTAGTAAGCCGAAATACGCTTCTTTTTACCGTTCAATAAACTCCAGATATTGCAATCCAAGAAGATTGACGGTGTAGAGCTATTTTGAAAGAATACTCAAGTCACGTTGTGATATATTACATTGTTAATTTTTTTTATGAAAAAGCATGTTCTTATCTTCTCAGTTATAGTTTCGAGTTTTTTACTTGTCGCTTGCGGAGGTGGTGAAGGGGCTGATGCATCAAAGGTTGATCTCGGTGGTACTTTTAATTTGGAAAATACAGCGGTGACCGCCAATTATTTACTCGATGGATGGGTACATCCTTCAAATCAATTTGATGGAGCGGATGAGGGTAACAAAGCGGTTGTTCTGAATTTGACCGCAAAAAATTCCGGTACCGAGGAATTTTCCGAGTTGAGCACTAATTTTTCTCTTTCATTTGGAGGTGAAGTGGTTGAGGCTACGAACTATGTGGGAATCACGGACGATAGCGGTTTGAATAATTGCGGTGCCACACTTGCGGCTCCTGCAGGAGGTGAAACGACATGCGATCTCGTGTTTGAGGTTCCCGATGGGACGGACGTGTCAAATCCTTCTCTGGTGTTTGAACCGCTTTTCGGAGATGAGAGCGCACAAACATTTTTGCTCAAATAATCGCAGTTGATTTTTCTTTCACTCGGTTCCAATCAGGGTGATCTCACTGAGAACTTGCAGAGTGCACGTACTTTGTTGCTGGATTCGGGGATCGCCATTGTAGCGGCTTCCTCGGAGTTGACAACTAAAGCTTGGGGTATTGAGAATCAGCCGGATTTTCTTAATCAAGTATTGCTGGTGGATTTTACCGATGGCTTTCCGGAAGAGAAAAATCCTCATACATTATTATATGTTTGTCAGTCGGTGGAGAAAAAAATGGGGAAAAAAATGTGCGAAGAAACAGGATATGTTAAATGGGGACCACGCATTATTGATATAGATATTTTGCAGTATGATGATTCAAGATACGACGAAGCGCATCTCACTCTGCCGCATCATACGATGGGAAAAGACTATATTGTAAAACTTATTCAGGAGGTGATTGCCAAAAAAGGATATTTATTATCGTAGCAGTATGAATGCGTTTCCAGTCCAGCGTTTCTGTATCGCGCAATAATCTTTTCCACCGAACATATGGCGCGCGGCAATGAATAATCTTCGTAAGAATTTGAGAAAAATCGAGATACGTATCGCAGATATTTATTTTCCGGATGTAGAAATTGTAATTTGACGAAGATAAGCGAAGTCTCTTCCAATTTCAAATTTTTGAATATTTCCACGAGTTCAAGTGCGAATTCGTACGTGGCACATATCACATTGCCACCTTGAGGGCTCATTTTTTTTATTATTTTTCCGTTTGATCCGGATCTGCCTTGTGCGAATACATACGAATTCGCGCGTATCGTTTCGTCATTGTTCATTTCTTCAAAAAACGGTTCGATTTGTCCGACTGTTGGAAATATGATTACTACGTTTTTCCCATTTTTCAGAAGTGGTATCGTCGCTTGAGCGGCTATTTTTAGAAACTCTCGACTTTTCGTTTCAGGCAAGTTTGCAGGCTTGTTGCAAGTGAAGTTCCCCTCTTTTTTCGCGAGTTGAATAAAGAAGTCATCCAACCTCAGGGCGTCATGGAGGAATACATTTTGTTCTATGCGGATCACGTCATCGTTTACTATTATATTTTCAAACCTGGACCATAATTTTTTTTGCAGAAACGCGAGAATGTCCTTTATGCATACCTTTAACAAAATGTCGTTTTCGTCAGTTTTCAGCAGAGAAAAATTAAACTCATCCATTTTTTCAAGGGCTTCTTTGAGCAGAGTTAATTTTGCCGCGGGTTTGCTTTTTGCGAGTAGCTCTTCCATTGTTTTTTTCACATGTGCAAATTCGGTCGTATTTTGTACTGCCTCGTCAATTTCGATTTCAGGATACTTTAAGTTTTCCGGTGCTACTTTCGAAAATATCATACCAAGTAATCCGAAGAGTATGCTCGCATCTTCGGTAAAGTCGTCGAGGTAAAATGTGAATGTCATGAACTTTGGCAATGTTTTTTCGAACTCAAGTCCGTCCAAAATGACGAGATTTTTCAGCTCCACTCCGAGCTCAATATTGAGTGCCGCGATTCTCAAAAGATTTTGATGGCTTATATACAGTTTTTTTTCCCCCTCCAGCTCCTTCATTTTTTTCGTGTATATTGCATGCTCCTCCATTTCATTCAGGCTAATTTTATTTAGAATATTATTCTCTTTATTATATATGCGCAGTTCGCTTGATTCGTAATTTTTCGTATGAACAAACCAGATGATAAGTTTCACCATACATACGATTTCTTCTTCGTATTCCCATTTCTTTTTTTTCGCGAGAAGTTTCTCAAATCGTTCTGGAATAAGGTAATTGTATTGTAAGCGAAATGTATGTTCGGGATGGTAAAATGCACGGTGTGAAGGCATGGCTACAAGTGTGCGTTCGTTGAAATGATATATGTCCGGATCGATATAGCCCTCGGTAATTTTTTTACCCTGCAAATCTATAGTGACTCGTTCCGTTTCATCGGGATGTGGAAAAGGTCTTAGTTTTTCTTCTTCTTCGCGTCTTAATTTCTCTCTCTGAATATTTATTTCATCCGCCCAAAGATTTTTATTTTTTATGCTTTCGATAAAAAAATCTTTCCATGACCAGGCTTGATCTTCGAGAAATACGAGGATTTTTTCAAGTACGGCATCATCTTCTTTCAAAAGTAAAATTCGCAATTTTTCCATGAGGTGTACGCTCGCCAATGTATCGTCATATGCGCGGTGCGCATCGACTAATTTTATCCCAAGTTTTTCAGCGAGAATTTCAAGGCTGTATGATTCGGTATTCGGTATGATCGCTCGTGCGAGCATGAATGTATCGAGTAGTTTGTTTGAAAATATGAGTCCTTTTATTTTCAAAAAACTTACATCGAATTGAATATTTTGTCCTAGAATATCGGAATCGCCGATGAATGCTTGCAGTGACTCTTTGAGCTCTTCAAACTTTGGCGCGTTACATACCATATCATCCGTAATATTGGTGATACTCTCTACGAAATGTGGTATGGGAAAGCCGGGATTTACCAATGATTGGAAGGTGTCGATCAACTTGCCATCTTCAAATTTAAGAGCGGCAATTTCGATGATTGCATCATGTTCGGGACTGAGTCCCGTCGTTTCGAGATCGAGTGCGACAAATTTCATTGTTGTCCATTCAAGAAATTCTGCAGACGTACGATTATTTCCGCCAATTCGCCGCGAGTCATGGAATCAGACGGTCTGATCGAACCATCGCTTCGTCCAAAAATAATTCCATTTTTCTTCAGGAAATATACGTAGGGATAGTACCATGTATTGGTTTGGCCGTATCCCACGTCGGTGAAGAGATACTCGGCGGGCGGGGTTGTATTATATGGGGTACGTGAGGAGTTTAGAATTATTTTCAAAGCCTCCGCGCGATTTACGGTTTGTTCTGGTTTGAAGGTGTTGTCAGGGTAGCCGCTTATCACTCCTTCTTCTTTTCCAGTTTCTACGAAACGCGCGAACCAGCTGAGTTTTGGCACATCAATAAATGGTGACGAGCCCGCTTCGACCAATACGTTCAGCCCAAATGAAAGGGTTGCCATTTTCAGAAGTTCGGCACGATTTACAAATGCATCCGGCCTTACCGTTCCGTCCGGATATCCTTGCAATACCCCCTGAAGACGCAGTACTTCTATATATTCCGCGTAGCGATTACCCTCAATATCTGAAAATGGATTTGCGATGTGCGGCGCGTTACTATCCTCTCCGGCGGTTTCGTCTATAACCACTCGTATGTCATTTTCATCGCTCGTTTCGCCTCTTTCAGTTATGGTGAAAACGGTTTTTGGACTTAAATTTCCCGCTTTGTCTTCCACTTCGAGATGAAAGGTGTTTTTTTTGTTTTGTTTCAATCGTACCGATACCGCGAATAGGCCACTTGCTGGGATTTTTACCACATCGGTGGCATCGCCTGAGACGTAAAGTGTGCCACCAGCTTCCGACGTACCTTGCAGTGTATAAAAATAGGTGTCTACGGTATTTGTGACAGGTGTGATTACGGGCGCGGCCGGTGCGGATATATCCTCTCCGGTCTGTATGCTGTAGGCGGCGGCTTTCTGAGCGCTTTCTTCAATCGTCACTTCCACTTGATCGCTGAATCCCATATTTTCCTGTACGGAAATATAAAAAATGTTTTCGTGATTTTGCGTGAGCGAAACGGTGATGCTGAAAGTCCCATCTGCATTTACGGTCACTGGCGCTATGGCAAACGGCCCTCCCACCACTACCACTTTCGTACCCGGTTTCGCGGTGCCGGTAATTTTCTGTTTGGTGCCACTGTATGGGGATTTCACTGGGTTCACGGTTGGTGCGGTCACTGCAAAAGCTGTTTGTATCGAGAGTAACGAGACAAGAAAAATCGTGAGAATGCGCGCACATATTGTTTTTTTCATGATGGTGAGTTTAAAAATTCTTTCTCGCTCATTCTATCCCGATCTCATTCCCCACAAAAGCGATTCTTCGTCAGTCGAGGGTTTTTGTGTAGCAGGTCTCGCAGTATACGATCTCCTGTCTAGTGGGTTCGTATGAAGTTTGGATTGGCAGATTGCAGTTTGCACAATTTCTTTCCCAGATTTTGCGAGGATTTCGTATCCCGATACGTCTGCGGTGGCGTTCAGTGAAATGGGTGCGCGGGAGCGGGATACCGTATCTTTGGTAAAATTTTAATTCTTGCGCGGTGATTTTATAATTTCTTCCGGTTTCCACCGATGCGAAAATTTCTTTCGTGATAGAATCAGGTACGTTTTTTATATCGTCCGGTAATTCCGCGGTTGCTTTCTTGTGTTCATGAGGTTCGGGATCTTTCCATTTGTAGCCGCGTGCGAGGGCGCCTTCTTTTGTCATCGGGAAATATTC
>CAYHQD010000055.1:0-7634 GCA_964358905.1 uncultured Candidatus Peribacteria bacterium | reverse complement strand
CTTCGAGCCCGCCTCGGCGTTGGGGTCGAGGCGGACCTGGCCTATGTTGCCGCGGGCTATTTCGAAGCGTATTGGGAATTTTCGCTCAAACCTTGGGATGTCGCGGCCGGCATACTCCTCGTCACCGAAGCTGGCGGCACCGTCTCCAAAATAGATGGACAACCTTACTCCTATTACACAGACGACAACCTACTTGCTACAAACACCGAACTTCACCCTGCAATGATCTCGGATTTTAAATTCAAGATGCCCTAGGAAGATGCTTGGATATTGGATCAATACCCACGGATCCATTTCCTCCTTTTTCTTTCATTGCCGACATTTCCATATCCGCAACTCTTTTCGCCCAAATGAATGGGACCACCTCAGAGCGAAGATCGCCATTCCTTTTCAGATCATCTATAAGGGCAAAAATCCTTAATTTATAACGTTCTGCAATTACCAGCAATGCCGATTGCACTCTCTGCGAATCAATTTCCGGAGCGGAAATAATCACCGTACCCTCGTCGCCGCCCGGAAGCACGGAAACATTAAGCCCTTCCTTTCGAAGAGCTTTACGGATATCACGCTCAGCGCTACGAATTTTTGCAGTCCCGGCATCACCCGCTTGGAGCACGAACCGTTCCACCGTTTTTATACCGCCATTACTTGCAAGCGAGACTATTTTTTCGCTCATAAATCCTTCGGAATCTGAAGCGGCCTGACGCGCCAAGATACCATCATTTTGCTGAAAAATCACATCAAGTATCTCCAACATTTTCCCTTCGTAATCAGACTGATTCTCGCCACCGAATCCTATATGGTCAAGAAATACAAAGCCTCTGCCGGACGAAGACAAGAGATTTTTGATTGCACCTCTGATAGAGGAAACTATTTTACTTCCCTCATCCTTAACGGAAAGTTCTAAGAAATCCGCAACCTCTTTAGCTAAACTACGTAATCGCTTTTCATCAACCACATTCATGTCAACCTTCAATTGTTGAATCAGTCCAACCGCTTTTTCTACATATTTTTCATATGCACCGGTATTCTCGACACAAAACGGTTTCAAAATATCGAGCATATTCACAGCTTCATAATAAGTTTCAAATACGTCTCTCATTCCATCATTATCGAAAGGAGAAGAAAATCTACTTCCCAAACGCTCCTTACGAAACTGATTAATGACGCTTTTTCGCATGCGCACTCTTCCGTCTTCAATATGAAAAAAATCCTGGTAATCGTCCATTATTCTGTTATGCGCCACATCATACACTTTATGCAAAAGCATAGAACGCGCCTTATACATATCCTTTACCAGGTAATCGAAAGAAAATTCCTGGGCAAGCGCCCTGCGTCCGTTATCTTTACGAGCTGTATCAAGCTCAGGGTCTGACACTTTTTCTTGTTCAGACATTGCAAGATGAAAAGTCCTTCTCGCATTCATGTTCGCCGCAATTTGCGCACACATGAGCGGACTGAAAAGACGAAGTGATTCTGGCAGTACCAATGATTGCAGTGTTTTTACCGGTGCCAAACCGACGCTCACATGCACTGTGGAATTGATCGGCACAGTGCCATCATAGACGACCTCATGATCCAGAGAATCTCCAACAGCCTTCAACCCGCGGCTTGTGGTTATATCGTCAGTATCTGATGCCTGCGCAGAATTGGTGCTCTCCTCAGCAGAATCGTCAAGACGATTTATAAGTGAAACAACAGCTGTCATCTTTTTTTTCAACTCGAAATTTTCATTTTCAAGAGCATGCTTTTTCATCTGCTCAACAACTTGATCTCGCAACTCATTACTATCTTCCACCGGTTTTGACAATTCTTCCAGACGCGCATCATTCGCCGCTATACGCTCTCTCAATTCCCTAAAATAATCATGCAACCTGTGAGAAAGCTTTTCAGTGATTTTCTCCTGTAATTTCTTCACCTTCTCTTTAAACAGCGCTTCTGCACCAGCTGTGGAGTCCAAATTCCACTTCAATTTACAGTCCTCAAAATCAATAAGAAAAAATCCACTCGAACCTTTAAGCGAAAGGGGCTCAACGGAAGAATTGAATATTGACTGAAATTCCTCGCGAATATCATTTAAGAATGCATCAGCTTCAATAGGAGTCAAATATAGGTCATTGAGCGATTTCAGCGAAGGATAGACGAGTTTGAAAGTACACACGCGGAGAGTTGGGCTATCCATATTCCATCTCCCTGATTCAAGTGCGACTTTAAGCGCAATAAGCGGATCCGATTGTCGCAATCTTCCATCAAACTCTTTAAGCAGTAGCTCGACATCCGACCTTTCACCGGAACGTATAATTTCGTCCTCTCTCACCACTCCGGCAATTTCATCAAACAATTGCCGATCCTGAGCTCCTCTGGACGTATATGATCTTTCCTCCGGCTTTTCGTTCACGCGGGGTACGACATAATTCATAAAGAATATCTTTATACTACCAAAGATATTATAGCATATTTCCAGCTTCTGCACAGCATGATAGAATAAACTTTGCCATTAAGCAACTCTCAAACTTTTTATTGCCATTACCCTATCTCCCGCCCCAAACACATAGCTTCCCGCCACGAGGACGTTCGCGCCGGCATCTACGACCATCTGCACGGTCTTGTCATTTATACCTCCATCCACCTCGATATCCAATTCAGGAGCCATTTTACGGAGTTTCTTGATTTTTGGAACCACATTTTCTATGAACTTCTGGCCGCAGAATCCGGGATTGACTGTCATGAGTAAAACTTGGTCGAGGTCATATAGGACGTACTCTATCATTTCGAGCGGAGATGCTGGATTGAGCGCCACAGAAGCCTTCGCGCCGGCCTCTTTAATTTGGTGAATTACCCTATCCAGATGAACACAAGCCTCGGCCTGTACAGTGATAATCATCTCGCCTTTTGGAGAACCCGCTACCAGAGCCGCTGAAACAAAATCTTCAATATACCTTTCCGGATGCTCTATCATAAGATGTATATCGAGCGGCAGGCAGGTCTTGATGCAACGTATCACCGGCGCACCAAATGTGATGTTTGGGACGAAATGGCCATCCATTACATCTATGTGCAAGTAGTCCGCGTAAGGTTCAATCGTCGCAATCTCTTCATTGAGTATGCCGAAGTCCGCAGAAAGAATCGATGGTGAAATTTTGAGCTTTTTCATAACGACATTTATATTATTTCTCGTTTCCTTCGATCATCTCGACCCTATTTTTATGTCTTTTTTCAGAGGAAAATTGAGTACTGAGAAATGCTTCCACTATCTGCTCGGCAGTCTTTTCGTCAGTAAAACGCGCACCTATGCAAACTATATTCGCATCATTATGTTCGCGTGCCGTTTTCGCGCGCAGAGGGGTATCCGCAAGAGCCGCCCTCACTCCTCTGTGTTTATTCGCCGTCATACACATACCCTCTCCTGAACCGCAGATAAGAATTCCGCGAGCACCCTGATTTTCGTATACCTTCTCCGATACTTCTCTCGCGATAACCGGGTAATCCGTAGGTTCCTCATTGAATGCACCAAGATCCACCACATCGTATCCTTTGGCTTTGAGTGAAGCTTGAAGTGCTTCTTTCATTTTGAATCCAGCATGATCCGCGCCAATATATACTTTCATGAAGATAGGGTTATGAATGAGAATTATTGAGAATTATCACTCATGACGTCAGTCAAAGATTTGGCGTCGTGCACGCACATAATCACATCCGCGAGCAACTGAGCGATCGAAAGAACTTTGAGACCTTTAAAATGCTTCTCGGGAGGAAGGGGAACCGAATTCGTAACGACCACTTCCTTGAATTTACCGCTGACCAAGCGCTCAATTGCCGAACCGGAAAACACAGGATGCGTCGCCACGAGATATATATCTTTAGCCGCACCCGCTTTATCGAGTGCCACCTTAGCGGCGCTCACCGATCCCGCCGTATCAATTATATCATCATACAAAATACATGTCCTTCCTTCAACATCGCCCACAAGACTGCTCACTTCCGCAACGTTATGCGCGGGCCTGTGTTTGTGAATAATCGCCAATTCGGCTCCGAGTTTATCGGCAAATTTTTTCGCTGCCTTCGCGCCCCCGGCATCGGGTGACACGACCGTAATATTTTTTAGCTTTTTCGTTTTGAAGTAGTCCACGAACAATCTTTCCGCAGACAAATTATCCACAGGAAAGTTAAAAAAACCCTGAATCTGATCGGAATGTAAGCGCAAAGTGATCACATGATCGGCACCAGCCATCTCTATAAGATTAGCCATGAGTTTCGCGGAAATCGGCTCTCTCGGAGTCGCCACACGATCCTGTCTGCTATACCCGAAATGGGGCATCACAACATGGATGGTATATGCGAAAGATCTCTTCACCGCATCGAGCAGAATAAAAAGTTCCATCATATCCTCATTCACTTTTTGCGTAGCGGTGGTGATGAGATATACATCGCATCCGCGCACAGACTCAAGGGGTCTATTGTACAGTTCTCCACATGCAAAAACTCGATCATCGGTAGGTACAAGTCTTACACCAAGGCGCTTCGCCACTTCTTGCGCGAGCTCCGGATGGGACTCGGCAGATATCAACTTTAGCGGATGATAATAATTCGTGTTATTTTTCATAAAAAGGTTGTACGGCATCACTATACACGAACGCGTTTTATAAACGCAAATTCGCTTCTTTTTATTCTAACACAAAACTCTTTGTGAAAACAGGAGAAATCGCTTACTCCAGCCACTTAATACTACATCCCATGGAAGGATGCTGAACCTCGGCGATTTTTTTTCCTTTCAGTAACGCTTTTATCGCATCTTCCAAATCATGCGTCGTAATCTTTTCTGGTTCTTCCCAGTTATCATCCACCCGCCCGCGATAGACCAATTCATGCTTTGCGTTGTAGACAAAAATATCCGGCGTACACACCGCATGATACTTCTTCGCCACCGTTTGTTTCTCATCTATGAGATAAGGAAAGTTCAAGCCAAAACGCTCGGGCGCCCGTTTCATTTCTTCAAAATTATCCTGAGGAAAAATCGGATTTCCCACATTCGGGTTTATACCTACCAATTGGATTCCCTTACCATTATATTTTTTCTGCAACTCGTTTAACCTCGGCCAGACCGCCTGGACATATGGACAATGATTGCACATAAAAATAATTACCAGCACACGAAAGTGCGCAAATCCCTGCAAAGAGTGGGTAATCCCATCGATGCCCTTGAGAGAAAAGTCATGCGCCTTCGTACCCAGTTTGACCATCTCGGAATGCAAAAGTACCATAAAAAAATATTATATTATGCAAAATGATTGTACCCGCCACTCAACTCTTCACACGAACCATCCATTCGTTCAAACACATAACGAAATTCATCAAACGAATTGCCTTCGATATGGGGAACTGCCGTGATCTCTCCAACCACTTGCACCTCAAACTCCTTCTTCACTTTCTTAATCACTTTCTGAGGAGCGGCAAAGAGCAGTTCAAAATCTTCACCTCCGGAAAGAACCCACTTCATGGGATCGATTTTCATGAGCTCGGCGACACGAAGAACTCTCTGATCAACGACAATATTTTTCTCGTATATCCGCACTCCCATACCGCTCTCAGAGGCAATATGTTTGGCTTCCGAGGCAAGCCCGTCACTCACATCTATCATGGCACTCACGCCGCATTTTGAGAGGACTCTTCCCTTCTCAAACTGCGCAACCGGCACGAGATGTCTATCTATACAAAAATTAAACGCCGCCCGATCTCCAGGCGAAAACGTATTCAAAAAATCATCAAGCGCGATATCCGCAATATCGCAAAATCTCAAAACGGAAAAACCAGCCATACTCGCACCAAGCGAACCAGTCACCGCCACCAGATCATTCTCCTTCGCACCCCCGCGAAAGATCACTCTTTTCTTCTCCACCTCACCAAGCAATGTAATTGAAATCGTCATCTCATGCCCGCAAGTCGTATCGCCACCAAGTAATTCTATTTTGTATTTTTCGCAGATTTGCTTCATACCTTTATATATCATTTTGACATACTCTATGTTCGTATCCTTCGGGAGAGTCAAGCCTACAAAAAGATAGCGCGGAGTCCCTCCCATCGCGGCGATATCACTCACATTCGACTCAATGGCCTTACGCCCTATCTGCTCTGGCGACGCCCATTTACCGAGAAAATGATTTCCCTCCGTCAGCACGTCGCTCTCAACCAACTCAAAATACTTTCCACGATCGATCACCGCGCAGTCATCTCCGATACCTTTCACCACCTGCAAATTCACCTCGCCGAAACGATTATCGAGAGAAAAGTCTCGCTTCATCCATTCGAGAAACTCACGCTCCAAATCCATAAAGAGAATTGGTTACTTTTGGGACTTTTCCAATTCACGATAGGTAAGATACAGGTATGCATGCCCAAAACATATAAGCAAGAATCCTGCGACAAAACTGTAAACCATACCTAGAAAAAAGCCGGGGGTCAGCAGGGAAGAATAGATTACGCTCATGTCGCTGAAAGCGGCCGGGTTCGCCTTTATCGCATCAAAATCCATGGAACTGCCAAATAGTTGTGCGGGAAGATTCAATATGATTCCGACCACCGCAACGACAATGATTCTCAGAAGTACCGGCCAAAAACTTCCTTTCGCAAGACGCATGCTTGCACCGAGCGCCTCAAATATATTTTTGTCGGACAGCACCAAGATATAAAGAGAAAAAATGAGAAAAACCGAGAGCACCAAACCCGGGATTACAAAAAGCATAAATCCAATGCCAAGCACCAACGCAAGTACTATTGAGAGAAAAAACATTTTCCAAAAATATCCTTTTGATTCCATCCATAATTTATCCGCATCACCTTCTTTTCCACTCGCAACCGCCGCCACTCCTTTTATAAGGGAAACATTGTAACGCACACTCATCACCGCCATAACTATTATGGCAATCAAACTGAGAAACCCAAAGAAAAAACTCACCTTGAGCGAGAGGAAAATAAGAACTGTGTATGCAATCGGATAAGGCAAAAATTTCACCAGCAATTTCAGGTAGAGCGGAAACAGTTTCTTTGCCAACTCAAATGACACCGACAGGTGCTGAGCAAGTGGGGCGAGTTTCATAGGAAAAATGTTAAAAAATAAATTATTTGATAAAATGATTTGACTCCAAAACTGCAACCTCATTCTTTTCCGCAACCTCCTTCTTCTTCCTCGCACCACCAGGTGCGTTTTCTTTACTCTCGCCTTTTTCCCATAACTGCTCCGGCGTGAGTTCTTCTTCTTCGCGCATCGGGCAAAATTTATCTCCGCACATATCACACGCATCCAGAGCGCTTGTGCCTTTTCTGTAATGAACGAATTTATCCTTATCGAGACAATGCGCTTTTTGCGTTTCCCAATCAAGACCTTTGCGCGCGCGACTCATCTCCAGTTCATACTCCCACGCACCGGGCACGCCTTTACCTATATCCCCGCTTCTCGCGGCAATTTTAAACGCGATCAATCCGTCACGCACATCCTGTGCATTCGGCAAAGTGAGATGCTCCGCTGGAGTCACATAACAGAGCATATCAGCTCCGTGCCACGCCGCAATCGCCCCCCCGGGCGCCCCCGGGAAGTGGTCGTACCCCGCGCCCGGATCGATCGTCCGGGGCCCGGGGAC
>CAYHQD010000054.1:0-7748 GCA_964358905.1 uncultured Candidatus Peribacteria bacterium | reverse complement strand
ATTCGCATCGTAATGATCTTTTCTATACTCACTACCCCAGATATATCGGCCATCTTCGACCCTTTCAATGTCAATGCCGAGATGAATATTTTTTGATTCGGCGATATAGTTGCCGGTTACGTGTTCCGAGCTGAGTACGACCGCGGATTTTTTTGGCATTTTTCCCAAGCGCGCGAAAATTTCTTCTCGCATGTATTGCGCCACTTTATAACTGCCGAGGTTGTATTGTTTCACTTTTTCCCGATATTCCGATTCGGTGTATTTTATATTGAAGAAATAGAACTTTTTGTTTCGGAGTCCGGTGGAACCGAAACAGTCGCCGCATCCTATGCAATCGTAGCAGAAGTAGCAATTGGTGGAATTTTTACAGAGTTGGCAGTAGAAACATTCGTAACAACTCCAACAATCTACGCATTCGTAGCAGAATTGACAGTGATACGTATTGAAGCAATCTACGACGCCCGTGGAGTGAACGGCGAGGTAAGAGTACATCGCGTCTTCCGAGTTGCCGCATCGTGCCGAGAGATAACAGTTCTTGGAATCCACCGCGAAATTGGTGTATTCGCAGTTGATGCATTTGAAGGCGATATTGGCGAGTAAGGGGACGGAATTGTGCAGTTTTTCGAATTGTTCGAAAAACGGACGATTAAAATCAAAGTTTTTTCCATATTCGGTGCCGTCCCAATCGTCACTCCAAAATGCTTCCGCGCAGTAGACTTTACAATTTTTGTCCGCGGAATAAGTGGAGATGATCTCTTTACCGGTCTTGTCGCAGGTTCGTTTGTAGAGATTTAACTCATTGCGCCAAGAGGTGCGTCGTCGATGACGTTCGTCTGGGCAGATGGTCGGTTCGGGTACTTGAAAACGTTCGCATATTTTTTTATCTACATCGGTAAAGGGGAACTCGGTCCCCGATATTGCGCATTTTTTCATATTTTTCAATTCGGATTTTATTGTAGTTGCAGTTTATCGACTTTTTGCAATTTTCGCTATAAATTTTACCTTTCCATTTTATGATTTATGGTGTACACTTAAGTTGCAACTTAATTTACGGATATGATTACTCGTTTTATCGGCATGAAGGAATTCAGAAATACGCTTTCTGTCACTTTAAAAAAAGCGAAGAAGAACAATATCACCTATGTGGTTTTGAGGAAAAATATTCCTGTATGTGAGGTAAGACCACTGGATGAAAAGAAATTCGCAATGCAAAAATTTGTTCAGGAGATTGATGAAGCATTGGAGCAGGTTAAGCAGGGTAAAGTGTATTCTCAGGATGAAATAATGCAAGAATTCGATCTTTTATAGGAGAATATATGTCCATAGTTGAGTATACACATAAAGCGAGGGAAGATTTGAGTAGATTGGATCCGCAGCTTGCAAGGAGAATTCTTAAAAAAGTCGCATTTTATTCTTCTCAAGAGCATCCACTTGATTTTGCTAAGCCGCTTCAAGGTAAGTGGACTGATACTTTTCGTTTTCGTATAGGTGATTTCAGAGCCATATTCTACTTAGATAGAAATGGCGTGCTGAGTGTTCTTTATATTTTGAGAATCAAACATCGAAAAGACGTGTATGATCTTTAAAAGAAAAAGTGCGGAACTTATAAAAGCGCTATGAACCGGTCGAATATGAATGCCGTGTCGGTGGGGCCGCTACATGCTTCCGGGTGAAATTGGACGGAGGCGAATGGGAGTGAGGTGTGCTTGATGCCTTCGACGGTGCCGTCATTGGCGTTTTTGAACCAGACTTTCCAGCCCTTTGGGATGGATTTTTCATCCACCGCAAAGCCGTGATTTTGAGTGGTGATGTAGCACCTTCCGGTTTCGAGGTCGATCGCAGGTTGATTATGAGAACGGTGGCCGTATTTCATTTTGTAGGTTTTGCCGCCGGCGGCGATGGCCATCACCTGACTACCCATGCAGATGCCGTAGACAGGTTTTTTTGTTGTGAATGCGTGGCGCATGGCCGCATGTGTTTCAGGAACACTCATGGGGTCGCCCGGGCCGTTGGAGAAAAAATAGCCGTCGTATTTGGTCTTATCTTTTGTGAAATCGTGATTCCATGGTACGAGCGTTACGGACACATCCCGTTTCAAAAATGAGCGGATGATATTTTGCTTGATGCCTGTGTCGATCAGAGCCACGTGTTTTCGTCCGGCTTTATAAAAGTGCGGCTCGCTGACGCTCGCCGCCCCAACCAAATTTTCCTCATTTGGATCCTGAAATTTTTTGTCAATTTTCGTCTCAGGGAAAAGAACTTTCCCGAGCATAACTCCATGTTCGCGGATTTTTTTTGTAAGTGAGCGAGTATCGATACCGGTGATTGCGGGTATATTATGTTCCTTAAGCCAGTCACCGAGGGACTTTTTCGCTTCCCAGTGGTGAAAATTCTCGGAATATTCGCTGACGATGAGCGCGCGCGGCCAGATTTTGCTACTTTCAAAAAACGTTTCGAGCGGATATTTCGCGTCAAAATTCTTATCATTTTCGGTGTGTGGAGGTACGCCGTAGTTTCCCACCAGCGGAAATGTAAGCACGAGGATTTGACCATTGTACGAAGGGTCGGTCAAGCTCTCCGGATAGCCCACCATGCCTGTGGCGAAAACCACTTCTCCCTCGGTTTCCCGATATGAGCCAAAGCTTTCGCCTTTATACACGGAACCGTCTTTGAGCACGAGCTTCAGGTTTTTTGGAGAGGCCTTTTGCATAATGTTTGCATAATGTAAGATATTTGCCCTCGTTATTCCCGTTGATTGTAGATAAACGTCTATATGTTTTCAATAGGTTTCGGCGGCATTTTTATTTACAACCCGTATTCGCGCGTGTACATTTTCAGCCGATAGCAATAAACGAAGATCCCATGAAATTTAAAGGCGCGGACATACTTTCCACGAAATTATTTGCAAGAAACGACATCGAGAAAGTGATGCGAGTTGCAGGGCGCATGGAGCCTTTTGCGTCGAAGCGGAAGCTATCAGATATATTGCAGGGCAAAATTCTCGCCGCTCTTTTTTATGAGCCATCCACACGGACGCGGCTTTCGTTTGAGACTGCGATGCTAAGGCTCGGCGGACGGGTTATCACGGTTCCCGCGATGGAGACCTCTTCTCTCACCAAGGGCGAGACGCTTTTCGATACCGGCAAGATGGTTCAGAATTACGCAGATGTTATTGCCATGAGGCATCCGAAGGAGGGGTCTGTGACTGAGATGGCAGAAGGGGCGGATATTTCCGTGATAAATGCGGGGGACGGGCCCGGTCAACATCCCACTCAGGCGCTTCTAGATATGTATACTATCCGCAAGGAACAGGGAAAAATCGACGGATTGACTATTGCGATGGCGGGTGATTTGAAATTTGGCAGAACGGTTCACTCCCTCTGTTATTTACTCGCGCATTATAAGGTGGAGTTGATTTTTGTTTCTCCCAAGGAGCTGAAGATGCCTGTGAATGTCTGTGAATTTCTGAAGAAAAAAGGCGTGAAATTTTCCGTGGAGAGTGATTTTGATAAAGTAATCAAGTCCGGTGTGGATGTCTTGTATTGTACGCGTATTCAGAAGGAACGGTTTGAAAACGAGAAGGAATATTTAAAACTAAAAGGAGTATTCGTGCTGAATAAAAAGAAGGCGCTTACTGGTAAAAAAACTATGACCATCATGCATGCGCTTCCGCGTATAGATGAGATTGCCACTGATGTGGATTCACTCCAAAATGCCGCGTATTTCCGTCAGGCGCGTAACGGAGTCGCCGTGAGAATGGCCTTGCTTGCGTTGGTGCTGGGGAAGGCGTGAAAGAGCATTTAATCATCTTCTCCATCCCCCGATTGATGCAATGTTTCGCGGACGCCCTTGCGGGTGTACCTTCCTATCACCACAATCGGTTCTCCGATTATGTGATCTTTCAGTTGTTCTAAAATTGTTCCTATTGCAGGTGCGTGTTCAGTTGCAGGATATTGTTTTTTTATACCGGCCGGACTCAAATTTAGTGCAATCGCTCTCATATTGTACATACTTTCTCCCAATGTACTTGGTGGTGGTGGCACTTTTTCCGCCGCCGCGGGCCCTTGGTAATAGGCATGTCCCCAACTGTTTGGAAATACGGTAGCTCCGTGCGGACGCTTCTCCTTCCCTGATGATCCTTCAGCTATATGTGGATCTTCCGATGGCAGTAATACGCGCCAGTGATTCCAACCGCCGCCCGGATTATTCACTCCCGCGGAATCGTATGGATCGGTAAAATCAATCATAACGGATTGTGTGCCTTCAGGGAGGTCGCTCACCGATACGAGCGGTGAAACACCACCTTCAGCCTCGCTTGAATCAATAGTATAGCGATCAAGTATCTTTTCGCCGTTATCCCATGGAACATGTAGCTTCATATGTTTCGTATCACGTGGCTAGTATTCGATTCTATACAACTTGAATGGGTTTTGTCCAGTGAAAATATGAACTTCCTCCAAACTCCTTCGTTCCATCTTACAATTTTTTTCTTGAAAGAGCCAGAGAATCGGCTAATTATCTCGGCTATAGATAACCAATCCTTCTTCTCTTATGCGCCTTGCCAACTCCTTATTCCTTACTTTTTGCGCGTGGAGCAAGTCAAAGAAATAAGGGATGCTTGTCCCTTCTTCCAGTATCATATGAGCTTTTCTTACCATTGTCGGTCCCAATCTCTTTCCCGACAATGCAATATCCACATCAGATGTTTTTTTGTAAGTGCCGGTCGCTCTCGAGCCAAATAAAACCGCTTTTTCTATTTCAGGCACAGTCTTAAGAACAGCTATTATTTCTTCCAATTGCTTATTTGTAAGTCCTGTTTTTTTCATTTTTTTGCACTTAATGCTTCATATAACGCTTCCAGCATTTTCATATATTCTCCACTGATGCTTTTCAATACCGCTTTCACAATATCTTTATCGTAGGTATGAGTGGTGAGATTTCGATTGTCCAGGGCATCGAACCAAATTTCCGCATCTTTCACCATTTCGCTTTTAAATCCATGCTTAATGATTTCCCTCGGAGTTTTTGCGTCAATTCCGGCTTTCTCCAAATAGTCTCCGAGCGTTTTCCATCCGAGTTCGAATGCCACTTCAAAGCATTGAATTATACCCGATCGCTCGGTTTCATTTGGATTCTTAATCGCAAGTCCGCGTTTCAGCGCACCAAGTGACTTCTTAAAATTTTTCAGTCGCAGTTCCCAGCGAGATACTTTTTCTTTCATAGATATGGTTAAAGCTCTCGCATTCTAATCTTTCGCAGTTCATTTGAAAATCTCATTTTTCACTCCTCAAATCTGAAACTCGCTACCATCTGCATAAATATTTTTTCTTCTTCGGGGGTTGGGCCGGCTATGCCAATGCTATACTCGGTATTCCCTTTTACGATATATGCGTTAATACGTACGTTGCTTGATCCAATCTGTAGTTCATCATTTTCCATTTCCCCCCTTTGTATCCTAATCTTAAAATCTTCTTTTGAGTAAATTTCCAATGTTACATTGTTAAGCCATTTTGTGTTTTCCGCTATTTTTTCCTCTACTAACGCTTCCGCCTCCGGAGAATTTTTCACCATTATGACCACTTTTCCCACATATTCATTTCCCAGGGTTTCAGAGAGCGACGCTGTGTCAAACGCCGCATAGTCGTATTTGTCATATTGATTTATTCCGTAGTGATGCCAGTACCAGTTCTTCGGATGATCGATATAGTATTTTGATATTTTATTATAGAATGTTTTAGGGTCGAAAACCGTTTCAGCGGGTGGAGTTCCTTCCACGATCGGTTCAGGTGCAATGGTCACTTCCGGTTCCACCGTGATTACTTCTTCCTCGGGTGTCACCTTATTTTCAGGCAGGTCTTTTGTGTATTTGGTGTAGTACCAATGTATGCCCACTCCCACGATGATCGCTGTGACGAGTACGGTGGCGATAGTCGCTTTCGTTTCTCTGTACATGATTTTAAATTTAAAGATTAATTATTAAGATAACAATTCTACAATGACTCCTCTGCAAAATAGTTACCATTACTTCTTCAAATCCTCCTCTTGCCATTTTCCACTTGTCATACCTTTTTTACAATCCGAAACGCGCTCTTGACTTATTAAAAATAACGCCTATAGTTCCGTACTACTATACATCAAACGTTTTGTATATGGATAGATCAGTTGGCCATGCAGGGTATGAGTTTGAACTTTCATTCAGCAAGGAAGAACTTGCGAGAATGTATCCAGTATATGATGTGGGTACGCTTCCAGAAGTAGCCAGTGTGGGTTTGTGATTTTGTGGTACACGGTTCCTGCAAATTGTATGCCGATATGGATGGATACAATCCTTCTGTAGTGAAGGAGAATCTTCGTAAAGTGCTGTTTGGATATTTAACGGAGGGGTGGTAGAGTTCATACGTAAGATGTGCGTATGAATATACTTTTGAAAAATGCGCGGATTGTGACTTCCGAAGAGATATATGAAGGATATGTTGCGGTTGATGGCGGGAAAATTAAAGAGGTGGGGAAAGGAAAGGCGAAACTCGTCCCGAAGTGCGATACGGAGTACGACATAGGCGGAAAATTTTTGTTGCCGGGAGTGATTGATTGCCATGTGCATTTTCGTGCTCCCGGACAGGAGTACAAAGAGGATTGGAATACGGGTTCGGCGGCGGCGGTAGCGGGGGGAGTAACCACGGTGCTCGATATGCCCAATAATAATCCGCCGATTGTTTCGGTTAAGGCGCTTGAGAAAAAACGAAAATTGGTTGCGGGAACATCGAGGGTGAATTTCGGATTTTTTATTGGGGCGACTTCGGATAATGCCGAGGAGATTAAAAAAGCGAAAGGCTTTGCGGGAATAAAAATTTATATGGGGGCTTCAACAGGAGATTTGCTTGTGGACAAGCGAGATACGCTTGAGAAGTTTTTTAAAGAATTCCCAGAAACGGTGATCGCTGTGCATGCCGAGGATAATGTGTGTATAAATCAAGCCGCCGGACAATATAAGCGGTTGCATGATCCGGAGATACATTCAAAGATACGATCTGCGGAGTGTGCGTATGAGGCCGTGAGAGCCGCGTTGCATCTCGCGAAAAAATATGGAAATCGTCTTCATGTGTGCCATGTTTCCAGTGGAGTGGAAGTCGAAGAAATTCGGAAATTCAAAATAGCGAATGCGACCGAGCACGATGTGCGCGTCAGTTGTGAAGTGACGCCTCATCATCTTTTTTTGACGACTGATTTGTATGGCGTGATGGGAAATTTCGTGAAAGTGAATCCGCCGCTTCGTGAGAAGAGTGATGTGGCGGCGCTTTGGAAGGCTCTTGAAGATCGTACGATTGATATAATTGCCACAGATCATGCGCCGCATACGCGCGAAGAAAAGGGAGAGGATTATTGGAAGGCGCCGTCGGGAGTGCCAGGCGTACAGACTTCATTGCCGCTTATGTGTGATGCGGTGAATCGTGGCGAGATGAATTTGACCGAGGTTGTGAAATATATGTGTGTGCGTCCGGCTGAAATTTTTTCCATGAAAAGAAAAGGCAAAATTGAAAAAGGGTACGATGCGGATTTTACCGTTGTGGATATGGATCTGATGAAAGAAGTTCGCGACGAGGATCAGTTGACAAAAGTCGGCTGGACACCCTACAAAGGGAAGAAATTAAAAGGATGGCCGGTGATGACGTTTGTGGGTGGGGTTTTGGTATATGACGGAACTGTGAAAGACGAATTTGCAGGCAGGGAGGTGCGGTTTTGATTTTATC
>CAYHQD010000053.1:0-7775 GCA_964358905.1 uncultured Candidatus Peribacteria bacterium | reverse complement strand
CATGAAGCTTTGCCCTTTCTGGAGCGGTATGCGTTTTCCGTTTATCAGTACGTAGGCCATAAGAAAAATTACCGCACGCAGTGTAGCAAAATCCCAGTCTCGTTCAAGCGGTTTTAATTTTCAGCCCACTACCCTTCTTTATGCACGCAATTTCTTCGATATTCACATCCATAACATCAATATTGACTATGTGGCCGCTGTCGTCAAAATCCAGCACAACATTGTCGATCACTTCACTGTCCGCGCTTTTCGCGTTTTTGAAGCGTATGCTGAGAATTTTCAGGTCCGGTTTATAATTGATTTGGCGCATGATTATAAATATTTATCAACTTTTGAGGTATCTATAACAGTTATAACTTTTGTCTCATCTTTATTCCGCTTATATACGACAAGGAGTGCATGATTGTTTTGTCTCTGTTTAATAGCAATCTTTGTTTCGCCTTTCTCAACAATCCTATCGGGATTTTGAAGAGCAAAAAATATTTCCGCCACCTGTATTCCGCGCTCCTGCATCCTTGCCATTGCGTGGAAACTTAATGTAAACCTCATGCACAGTATATAGTATCTTTTTCTCTATATACAGGGCATGTTTAAAAAAAACTTAAAAAGTGAATGAAATATTTGAGCTAAACCGGAACGTTTACAAATACGGTTTATCTTTCTTTGCGGCCATAAGTTCAGGATTTTCCAATGATTGGCGGACTTTTTCGAAAATGCCGGTGAGCAGAAAATGGCAGAATTCGTAGATGGCGCTTTTCACGGCGGTGAGTGAGTTCGTTCTCATAAATTCGTCCACGAGAAAAACAGCGGTTTGAACGACCACGTCTTTTAAAACGTAGCTTTCAACCGTCTGGAAGGGTAACGTTTTATTATATTCCGCGCTAAAGCGCGTAGCGCCTGGCATATGCACGGCTGAGAGCGTCTTCGAAGGTGCGGACATGGCGCCCGATATGAGTCCCTTCGCCCACAAATCAATTGCAACACGTACACGAATGGGAAGCTCTGACATGTTGACGCTTTCGAGAGTGGCAAGCTGGCGATCGTGACTCGCTCCATTAGTGGCCGACTTCTCAGCCGATTCAAGCCTTCTCATATCCTCTTCCGGCAAACTCAAACGCACTTGCATCATTTCCTGTACATCCTCATTGCCCAGCAGTACCAGCGAGAGTACAAATCCCGCGGGGATGTTTTGCGCAAGTAGTTGAGTAATCAAAACAACCAGATCACGTTTCGTGCTGGTCTGAATAAACTGTCGCAGTATTTGCGCCAACTTGTCCTCCTTTTGCTGTTGCGCGGCTTGGGCTTTTTGGAGTGCCGCAATCGCCGCGGAATTTTCCCGCATCTGTTCTTGGAATTTCTCAAAAGCCTTCGGGTCCATACCCGCCGCGCCTTCCAACCCTGAAAATGAATCAAGTTCTGACATGTAATTGTTTACGTCTTCCTATTTATATATTTCATGCCCACCAATATCAAGAAAAATCACCTGTAAAAAGTCATGCTTTGGGTAGATGATAATTCGGAGTCGCATGTTAACCGATATAGACCACATATCATATAGATCACCTGAAAGTTTGTGTAATCTAAGTGAGGGATGCTTCACATTGCTCTTAAATAAATCCTGTGTTTTTACCACTTGCAACTTTTCCTTATCAGTGAGGCGCTTGAATTTTTTCAAAAACTTTCGTGTATATTTAATCTCCATATTTTTCCGCTAGCTCATATAAATCACCTGAAAAAAGCTCTTCTTTACCTTCATTAATACGTTGTATCAAATTAAGATTTTCTGTTAAAGGAGATTCGATTCCAGCCCTTTTTCCTTTCGAATACTGTACAACCAAATAACGAATCATCGTTGGTGCAGAAAGGAACCCATTTTCTTTGGCTAATTGCTGCCACTCTTCTTTTTCCTGCGACTTTACTTTTATTTGGATTAAACTTGTGTCATGCATATAGTATATATTACTAAGTCATATCTATTATATTGTTTTTACATTGCTTATGCAAGGCCTGGAATATATAAAAAAATATGTACCTCCAGGTACACGTCGTAAACAAACACCTACTATGCACACACCACATCGACGCAGGTCCTGGTGTACGTTCGTCCATCGAAACGAGGTTTCTTCTTATCGCTGTACTTTACCACACCTACCGCTGTGGCAAAAATAGTGAAATCACGACCCATATCAGTATTCTTACCGGATACGTACTTCGCACCCTTCTGACGAACGATGATATTGCCGGGTATTACACCCTGCCCGCCCGTTACTTTAATGCCTAGTCTTTTTGCGCGCGAATCGCGACCGTTTCTAGTCGAGCCCGCGGCCTTTTTATGTGCCATATGTTTAAATTAAGCCGTTGCAGTTTAATATACTCACGACAGGAAAACAAGGTGGTTTTTTAGTAAATTCCACTCAAAAAGGAACTTGTGAACTTTGGTGGCAAATTATATCCAAAACATTCATCCATGTATTTAGACAAATCGGGATGTTTTTTTAAAATATTGGGAAGATCGTACATTCTTTTGTTAGGATAAATACCAACAATATTCGCATTTTTATCTGCGACAATGATCATTGATGCCTTATCCGCCTTGAGTTTTTTGTAATCCACACCAAATTCTTCAGCGGTTTCGATCTGATCGTCACCGGTAAGCCACCCACCCATGCATTCAACGAGAATCCCATACATACCACAATCCTCAAATATACAGTATACAGGAAGTCCTTTTTGTACAACGGACACATAAAAATTCGATTCAGGAACTACTTTATATGGGTAAGCCGTCGGGTCACCTGGGCGGTCAGGCGATTTATTCCCTATCTTCAGCGGTCCATACTCGATAGTTCGATTTTGTGAGAGTATCATCTGTATACCCATCACGAGGAGAATGAAAAATAAAAGGATTATAACTGAGTGCTTTCGATCCATATTCAGTCTGTTACTTCTAAAATACCAACACTGACCTTATCGCCGCTGCGAGCTCTGATCAGCACATTATAAAGCTCATCCCAACGTTCTCTCTCGGTTACTGTTATGCATCCCAATGAATTTCTTCCTGTATGGATATATCTTTCCCCATCATGACCGACACGAAACCATGTCACTGCATACTTTGCTTCAGGGTAACTTTGCCCACCTCGATGCGGGGCATCCGGAATTTCTATGTCGTATAACCCTTTCTTCCACGGCATGCTAGGGTAATCTTTTGTTATAAACACCGAACTACCAATTTTCAATGTCTTTTTCCTGGTAGAATACGTTAAGTTTACAGGCTTTGTGTGCTCACTGCGTGTAATCAAAAAAGAGGAACCGTCGTTATCAAGTTTCACCGAGGCCTTCGTACCGCGTAACTGCCCCTCAATAACACTGAAGTACTCTCTTGTTTCATCAACATGATAAAGCTGTACGTTGAGAAATTCAGGTATCGAGAATGCCGGTCCGCTATTTTCATTTTTTACTGTCAACCAGCCTTGATCTATGTGAGCGACATATCTTATCGTTTCGATAACAAGAATTTCCAGAGTGATATAAAATGTAGCTTTTGCTTTTGTTACGGATCGACGTCTTTCTTTTACCTCAACTTTTTGGATGCTTTTCTGTGGTAATACGGACTTTAAGTTCACTTTTATTTTTGCTTTTACCTTTCCAATATCGCTAAATCTAAGGTCTTTTTCTGTAACATTTATTCTTAAAGGAATGATCAACTCTTTTTGGTCAATGACAAATTGGCCGACTTCCTTATTTACGAGATTATTACGTCCACGCTTTACTTTTTTCTCTTCACCGGATCCTTTAAAAAAACCTGGTGAATTGACTTTCACCACGATGTCATTACCGATTGTATCGCCTTCATACCGTATACTAACAAGCCTTACTTTAATTATTTTCGTCATAGATGCAAAAACATGTTTTTTATACACGCTATTTACGGTTTGAATATATGCCGGTGAGCACACTTCCGCAAGTTTTTTCCTGTAGCTTTCAGGATGTTATCTTCCAAGTGTTTTTGAAATGTGATACAAAGTGTGGGAACTATCATTTGCATTTTTTATGCTCAAATTCTCGTTACGACCCTTTCTTATTTTTATGTATACACTCCTTGTGATTGCAGGAGTGGCATTTGCGGATACAGAGCCGACAGGCTCAGCTTCTCAAGAAGAAATGAAATCGGCGCAAAGCGCCGATACGTATGAAACTCAAAAAAAACAGCTTTTGGATGAGCAGGAAGAGCTATTGCAGAAACTCAAAAAACGTCTGCGTCAGTCCGTGAATGAGTTGGGCAAAATTCAGGATTCGATTTCGGAATTTCAATTCGATATAGCGGAGACTGAGGCGCGCGTCATACAGTTGGATGCGCAGATTGCGAATGTGGACAGGCAGATAGCGCGCGCCGAGGAACAGATGATCAATGTCACGCGCCAGATCGAAGAGAAGGAACTCGAGATCGGTGCCCTCATGGACGAATTGTCGATAAAAGAGCTCCAGATCGAGGATCAGGTCGACGTGCTCAAGGAGTATTTACGCTTCTTATATTTCCAGGAATCCACATTTTATGATCCGCGCACGAGCGAATTTAATCTTATTAAACTACTTCTGGATGATGAGCGATTTTCCGAAAATGAGAGAAGACTAAACTCCCTCAACCGTTTTGAAATTCAAGGCGCGAGTATTCTCGAGCGCCTCAATCTTCTCAAAGAAAATCTGGAAATAGAACAACAAAATGTCGAGGTAAAACGCCTCAGCCTGAAAATGTTGAGAAAGACGGTCAACGACCACAAGATAAATTTGGAAGCGCTCAAGGCGGGTAAAAAGAGACTTCTCATAGAGACTCAAGGAAAGCAATATGTATTCGAACGACTGGTCGAGAAGGAGACCGCACAAGATGAGCAAATTGCGCAGGAGATCAGCACCATAACCCTCAATATCCATGCGCTCGATAGTGCGCTTGCGAAGATGAAGGTGGCTGGCACACCCGAGGAATTGGAAGAGGCGGTCAAAATTCGAGATGAAATTCTCGAGCTAAAAAAGAGAGCATCGCTTGGTGATTTGGGCGAAGGATCTGCGCAGATGCGCTGGCCGCTCTCCCCTTATCGCGGTCTTACCGCGTACTTTGATGACGCGGGATATCGCTCACGGTTTGGGGTCAATCACTATGCGGTGGATATAAGAGCGCCGCACGGGTCGCCCGTTTTCGCCGCCGCGGATGGTATCGTGATGAAGACAATAGGCAAAGATTCGGACGACATCGGATATCATTACGTGCTCATCGCACACCGCGGCGGCTTCCAAACCCTCTATGGGCACGTCAGCAAAATTCTCATCGAGGAAGGACAATTCGTTCGCCAAGGAGATATGATTGCACTTAGCGGAGGTACACCCGGCTCCACAGGTTCTGGCTATCGCACTACGGGGCCGCACCTGCATTTTGAAGTCTACCTTTTTGGCGCAAAAGTTGACCCTCTTGAATATTTGCCGCTCTCCCCTCTTCCGCTCAAATATGTGCCACAGGATAAGATTAAAAAACTCTACGAGGAACAGTTGAAGGTGACCGCAGAGCACGAAGAAAACTCAAAGCTTCCAGAAGAGACTCGTTTGATTGTGCCAATGGAAGAACTCAACGATTAATCATCCTGCTTCAGAATTGCGAGGAACGCCGATTGGGGCACTTCCACTTTTCCGAGCATCTTCAATCGTTTTTTGCCTTTTTTCTGTTTCTCAAGAAGTTTTCGTTTACGCGTTACGTCGCCCCCATACAGATACCCTGTCACGTCTTTTCGAAGCGCAGAAATGGTTTCCCGCGAGATTACTTTTGTGCCGATCGCCGCCTGAATCGCGATAGGAAACTGAGCTTGCGGGATCAATTCTTTCAACTTTTTACAAAGACGTACGCCGAGTGAGTACGCATCATCACGATGTACGATAATCGCCAACGCATCCACTTTGTCCCCAGCAATGATGATATCCATTTTCACCAATTCCCCCGGACGGTAATCCAAAAATTCGTAATTCATAGACGCATACCCTGACGAAATACTTTTGAGCTTATCGTAAAAATCTATGACGATGGAACCGAGCGGCACTTCATAGGTGATCAACACCCTATTTTCATCCATATAACTCATGTTTTTCGAAATACCGCGTTTTTCCTGAAGAAGTTTGAGAATCCCTCCGACATATTCTTTCGTGACCAAAATCTCCACTTTTACCCATGGCTCCGAAATACTCTCGTAGTACTCCGGTAACTGCGAAGGGTTTGAAATACGATTGATGCTCCCGTCGGAAAAACGCACATCGTAGGAGACCGATGGTGCTGTCACGATTATATCCATATCGTACTCCCTCTCAAGTCTTTCCTGGACAATGTCGAGGTGAAGAAGACCGAGGAATCCACAGCGAAACCCGTATCCGAGCGCACCAGACTGTTCGGGCTCGTACTGTATAGCCGCATCGTTGAGTGATAATTTTTGCAGTGCTTCCCGCAAAAGGGGAAAATCATCTCCCTCCGTACAAAAAATCCCCGCAAATACAAACGGCGTCACCTTCTTATACCCGGGCAAGGGAATCGGTTTATATCCTTCTCCCTTCGCACGAACAATTTCGGGAGATGCGAAACGGTGCAAGGTATCTCCCACGCGCGCTTCTCCCACATTTCGCAGACCCGTCACCACATAACCGATTTCACCCTCGTAGAGCTTGTCAGTCGGAAGATATTTCGGTTTGAAATACCCCACTTCAAGCGCCTCAATCTTCTGTCCCGTGTTGAGAAACGTCAAACTATCGCCTTTGGCTATCTCACCTTCCATCACCCTCATATAGGTTACCACCCCTTTGTACTGGTCATAGATGGAATCAAATACCAGCGCCTTGGTTTCACCCGGTTCATGCAATACACTCGGGGGCGGTATGCGTTCTATGACGCGATCCAGGATCAGTTCCACATTTGTCCCTTCCTTCGCAGACACCGCAATGATATCTTCGGGCTTAATACCGAGCACATTCTGAATTTCGCGGGAGCGACGCTCCACATCTGCGGACGGAAGGTCGATCTTATTGAGCACAGGGATGATTTCCAGATTGTGCTCTAAGGCCATATAGCAGTTGGCGAGGGTCTGGGCCTCTATTCCTTGGGTGGCATCCACGACGAGAATCGCTCCTTCACATGCCGCAAGGCTTCGTGATACCTCATATGAAAAATCCACGTGCCCGGGCGTATCAATCAGATTTAGGATATAGTCCCCTTCAAATTTCCCTTTATCTGTATGTCCACTTGATACGCTGGGGGAGTACCTCCAGTGCATCCGCACCGGCTGAAGTTTGATCGTGATACCACGCTCCTGTTCCAGCTCCATCGTATCAAGCATCTGCGCATGTTTCATATCGCGCTTTTCAATGGTTTTCGTAATCTCAAGAAAGCGATCCGCAAGTGTCGATTTGCCGTGATCGATATGGGCGATGATGCAAAAATTTCTGATGTGTTTTGTCTGTGTACTCATAAATTGGAAGAGTCGGCGGCTATAGTAACGTGCGTATTGAAAGAACGCAACTTTTCTGCTACTATATTTAGATTAATGAAATGCCATGCAATTCAAGATCCCTCAAAACGTCCAAATCGAAGATAAAATCGTGGGACCCCTCACCTTCAAACAGCTCTTCATACTCGGTGGTGGCGGTGGTATCGCATACTTGATATATTTGGCTCTTGCGAAGAAGTATTTTTTAGAGATTTGGCTCCCTCCGGTCGCCATAGTATCGCTCGCTACGCTCGCGCTCGC
>CAYHQD010000052.1:0-7781 GCA_964358905.1 uncultured Candidatus Peribacteria bacterium | reverse complement strand
TTTTCATACAACTTCCATTTTAGCGAAAGTTGCATTTCAAAGTCGAATTTTCATTAATAAATAAATTCCATTTGGCAAATTTTCTATATAATGTTACGCCAAGTTAAATCGCTAATTGCCATACACTATGAGAAAAGACAATGTAAAAGCACTATTGAATCATGCTGCCAATGATTTATCAGGCACTGAGCTACAAAATATTGAATCTCAATATAACAAAGCTTTATCCGAAAAAAAGATACACACGTCTCTCCAAATCGACGTAAAAAATTTTATGGCAAAGCTGAAAACGATTTTAAATCCAGTGTCGATTCAAGCTTGCCTGGTCTAGATGGTATAAACCCGAAGATTTTTGGATTGCTTGAGTCACTGCAACCACATAAATGCAATGACGATTGGCTTTATCAGTTTTGCCGGATCGTTAATGAAAAAAAACATGACACATTATCATCTCAGACAAGGACAGAAAATCAAACAATGACCGCTTCCGCTGGTGGTGCCAGCGTGACAATGCCAATAAACAATCCCAATCTTTCAGTGCATCAAGGGCAGAACGTTCAGGTCACTTTTGGTGGCGTACCTGTAAAATTTACTCTGTACCCACATAGGCAATTAGCAACATAACTTAACACGGGCATATACGGCTACACTCCTTCGCACCTCGTCATTCCGCCAATATTGTTCCGTAGGCGGGGCATTAATGACGGTGTCACTGTTGCCGCAGGTCACTAAGTCATTTAGGACAAAGTCGACGAAGGATATTTCTATGTGACTTGTTTGTTCGTACTGAAGTTGGTGTATAAATAATTCACTCTTGCCCGCGTGGGGTGAAAAAGCTAGTATTCCCGTGCTCCCGCAAAGTGGGATATATTCACCCTTTTTAAATGACTTCCATGACTTCAAAACAGTTACCGCACAGACAAAAAAGCTTCTCGATACTCGTGATTATCGCGCTGGTTCTGTCGGCATTTTATATCATAGGATACGAGGGAAAGATACCTGAGGAAAAAGTGCTCGTGTCGGATTTCGTGAATGATGCGAAGGGCGGGCTTATAGAGGAAGTACAGATAAAAGGAAATCAAATCATATATAAACTGGGCGGAGATACCACGCGGCGTATAGCGGTAAAAGAACCGCAGGCATCGATAAATTCGATTTTGGAAAATATTCCCGAGGATAAAAAAACATTCAGTTTGGAAATCATAGATACCGAATCGTCAAATTTCTGGATGGATATTCTGATCGGCGTCATCCCGTTTGCGCTCATCATCGGGTTCTTCATCTTTATGATGCGACAGGCGCAGGGGTCGAATAATCAGGCGATGTCTTTCGGCAAAAGCAATGCACGGCTCGCGGATGAAGATGGGAAGAAAAAAACGACATTCAATGAAGTGGCGGGCGCGGATGAGGCGAAGGCGGAGCTGGTCGAAATCGTGGATTTTTTGAAGAATCCGGGGAAATACAGCGCGATCGGCGCGAAAATTCCAAAAGGGGTCATCTTGATAGGTGCTCCGGGCACAGGTAAAACCCTACTGGCACGCGCGGTTGCGGGAGAGGCGAATGTACCATTTTTCTCGATCTCCGGCTCGGAATTCGTGGAGATGTTTGTGGGCGTGGGAGCCTCGCGCGTGCGAGATTTATTTAAGAAGGCACGGCGCAACGCGCCGTGCATCATCTTCATAGATGAAATAGATGCGGTCGGAAGAAAAAGAGGAGCGGGACTCGGTGGCGGACACGATGAACGCGAACAAACCCTCAACCAAATTCTCACGGAAATGGATGGATTCGAACAAGGCACCAATGTCATCGTCATGGCAGCCACCAACAGACCCGATGTACTGGACTCCGCCCTACTCCGTCATGGACGTTTCGACAGGAGAATCACCGTGGACTTGCCCGATTTAAAAAGCAGAGAAGCCATCCTCGAAGTACATTCCCGCAATAAGCCGCTCGCAAAAACCGTATCCCTCAAGACAGTGGCGAAGAAAACACCGGGATTTTCCGGTGCGGATCTTTCAAATATCATGAATGAAGCGGCCATCCTCACCGCACGTTATGACAAAAAAATCATCGGTCCCAAAGAGGTGGATATGGCAATCGAAAAAGTCGTCCTCGGCAGTATTCGCAGTACAAGCATTCTCAACGAAAAAGAGAAAGAAATCATCGCCTACCATGAAACCGGACACGCGATCATGAATCATGTTCTGGAAAATTGCGACGACGTGCACAAAGTCACGATAGTATCGCGCGGCATGTCTCTGGGTGTGACCTGGACACTTCCGGAAAAAGACCAAGTTCTCACTTCAAAAGCGAAATTTGAAGATGAAATCGCCGCCCTCCTCGGAGGTAGAGTGGCGGAAGAAATGATCTTCGGTCCTCAGGAAATCACCACGGGTGCCTCCAACGACATCGAACGCGCCACCAAAATGGCAAAACGCATGGTCACCGAATACAGCATGAGCCCGCTCGGTATCATCACCCTCGGCGACAATCAACAGGAAGTTATCTTCGGGCGCGACTTCGCCCACACCAAAAATTATTCCGAAGAAATGGCGAAACGCATCGATGAAGAAACTCAGCGCATCATCAAACACGGCTACGAACGCGCGAAAGCAGGATTGAAAAAATACGAGAAAAAATTACACTTTATCGCAAAAGCACTCCTCGAAAAAGAGACGCTCTCTCAGAGTGAATTCGTCAAAGCGTTTGACGCGGCCTAGCGGAAAGAATAAAGTATTACCACCTCCAACCACGAACTTTTATGGTACACATAAGCAATACACAACAACAAACTGCAGAGAGTACAATCTCAAGGGGTTTGGGAGAGATAGCCCCCGACCACTGCCAAGGCGGGGTGAACAAGTCGGGGCTGGAAGAAAAAAACCTCGTGACGAAAATCCGCAGCGGACTTAGTCAAAAAACAGAGTACGTGGAAGGACAACTCTCCGTTGACATATTTCAAAGTGATACCCATCTGATAATCCTCGCGCCAATCGCGGGATGCTCCGGCCAGGATGTCGAGCTCACCGTCACCGACGACGTGCTTTCCATAAAAGGCAGGAGAGAGATGGATCCCGATATCGACACGGAAAATTATTTCACGAAAGAATGTTTCTGGGGAACGTTTTCTCGCGCCATCGTCCTCCCGACCAAGACTGATACGACCAAAATTTCCGCACGATTTGAAAAAGGCATCCTACGAATAGAAATCCCAAAAGTGGAAAGCAAGCGTACACGCAAGATAGAAGTTGTGGAGATTCTCTAATAAAATTCCTCAATGATCAAGAAAGCGATTATACCCGTCGCAGGACTTGCAAGCCGTTTTTTGCCCGCAAGCAAAGTAATACCTAAGACCATGTTCCCCGTGGTAGATAGGCCAATCATCCAAGTGCTCGTGGAAGAAGCGGTAAGCGCGGGTATCAAAGAAATCGCCATTGTCATCAGCAAGGGACAGGAAATTGTAAAACATCATTTCGCGGACGGCGAAAACTTAAAAAAAATACTGAAAAAACGAGATAAGAATGATGCGCTTCACGCACTTGAACAGCTCTCTCATCTCGCAAAGATTCGCTTCTTCATGCAAAAACAGCCGAAAGGAGACGGCCATGCTCTACTCTCTACGGGTAATTTTCTAAACAAAGGGGAAGCGTGCCTGGTACTCTTCGGTGATGAATTGATCACGACGAATGAAGGAAAAAACGCGGCCGAACACTTGGTCGCACACTACAATAAGGTGAAATCACCCGTCATCGGCGTACAGAAAGTGGCACCAGAACTCGTAGAGCAATACGGCATAGTGGAAACGGATAGAAATGGAAACGTAGTTTCACTTGTGGAGAAACCCCGCAAAGAAGTTGCCCCTTCAAACCTCGCCATCACAGGTAAATATATCATCAATAGAGAGGTGCTCGACTGTATCAAAAAGAGCAAATCGAGTACGCGAGACGGAGAGTTGCGGCTGATCGACGGGCTAAGGACATATATCAAGGGGAAGAAGATTCACGCACTCACGCTTGACGGAGAGCGTTTTGACACGGGAAATAAACTCGGCCTGATCAAGGCAAACATATATTTCGGGCTTAGGGATAAAATCATAGGAAAGGCGTTGAGACAATATATAAAGGAGTCCCGCTAAGCGGTACAAAATAGCCTTTATCATCACCCAGCCAAGGCATTGCAAAAGAGGATTGAAACCTGACCTCGGTTTTGGTATAATGATAAGATAACAAAAATACAAATCACCATGACAATCCTCCTGAAAGATCTCATAGAAGAAGCAGACAAGAAAAAGCTCGCCGGAAACCACGGCGAAGCAATTCGCATTTGCGAGAAAATTCTCACTGATGATCTTGAGTGTGTAGAGGCGTACGAAGAGATAGGAGACAATTATCTAAGTCTGCGCGAATTTGACAAAGCGATGAAGGCGCTACGCAGAGCGGTAAAAATCGACCCTACCAGTCCAAATGCGCATTATCTTATAGGATTCACCCACTCAGCACTTTCAAATTGGAACATATCGGTGGATCACTTGGAAACCGCCGATTATCTCCAACCGAATCATCCTGAAATCTTGCGTTGTCTCGGCTGGTCGGTATTTCATGCCGGCAATCGCAAAAAAGGCGTCATACTTCTGGAACGCTCACTCGCACTCTCACCAGATGATCCGCTCATCCTCTGCGACCTGGCCGTATGCTATCTCAATTCAAAAGAATTCGATCGCTCAATCTCCCTGCTCCAACGAGCTCTCTACTTTGATCCCGACAACGAAAAAACCAAAGAATGCCTGAAGACCGCCATGTTTTTCAAATCCGAATACAAAAAAATCGAAGGAGAAGAAAATAAGAAACATCGTAAGACCGAAAATCGCGAGTAAGTTGCCACATGCCCTTATCATAAGCCGAGTTCTGTCATACCTTCGGTACAATCTTTCCCAAACATACTGCACTTAAGCAGGGATTCGGGGAGACTGCCCTGAAGGCAGTAACGATCATCTCTCTTGTTTTGCCGTTACCGACAAAATCCAGCGGTGGGCGACAAAAATCGGAATATGGTCCGCCCCCACATCCCGCCTTAGCGGGATGCATATAATCAAACACTAAGAAGCGGTTGAATATGGGGGTTATCTTTGTCTCCGTCCCACCTTGCAGCCATATAGGGTTTACCACTCCCCAAGAGTATTGCTACTCGAGAGAATCCCCACTAAGTGGGGCTTTTCACCTTTTTCCAACATAGTTTCCCCGACAAGTCGGGGTCACAAACTGCCGGATAGTATTGTCTCTGTGGCACTGGCCCTCAACCGCCCTTCAAATATTCGACGATCGGACGGGTGTTACCCGCTATACTTCATACGAGCTGCTCGGACTTTCCTCTACCACATCCCGCCTTGGCGGGATGCTTATAATCAAACACTGAGTAGCGCTTGAATATACGTAGCGATCGTTTCAAAGAACACGTGGCTGGTAAATTGTACCACAAACGCTTCAAATTTCAATCGTTCTTGTATAGAATAGCCGCAATAGGTAAAAACTCCACGAGTGAAAAAATCCGAAATCATCTTTGGTGTCCTGCGCCTTCCGGTGGATTTTATCATGATAGGATTCGGATTTCTCACCGCCTACGCACTCAGAAAAAGTACAGATTTCATCCCGTACTACAATCAGACCGCCGACCTCACATCATTCCCCGACCCGGTCACGTACATCAAACTCGTGTCACTTTTCGGCATCATACTCATCGTTCTTCTAATCGCACACAGATCGTATTCTTTCAAAATTTACAATACGTTCAGCCGTGAGGGCAAAAGCATACTCGGCGCATGGTTCGCATGGATGGGGCTGATCCTACTCTATTATTTCATCATCAGAGAATTCCCATTTTCGCGTCTCGTCATCATCTTCGGATGGATTTTCACATTTGCGTATCTCATCGTGGGAAGAGCGATTATCAAATTGATTCAGAAAATTCTTCTACGACTCGGTGTGGGAATCCGTCGTATCGCCGTACTCGGCTACAACCCAGTGGCAAGAGGCGTCATCGCCCAACTCGGTAGTGACCCCCAATACAAAGTAGTCGGCATTATCGCGCGAAGAGCTCCTCTCGAATTGGCGGTAAAGTATCTCGGGAATACAGATGAATTAAAAAAAATAATCCAACGACAACGCATAGAAGAACTCATTCAAGTCAGCACCGATTCTTCCGAACGGGAAAATTTCGAAATCCTCGACCTCTGCCGTGAAACACACACCCAATATCATTTCATCACTGATCGCCTCCAACTTCACAAGACGAAAATCGATGTACAGCTGATCAGCGACTACCCCCTCATCTCCTTAAGAATCACACCGCTTGAGGGATGGGGACGCGTTATTAAACGCGTGTTCGATATCTGCCTTTCATCCATCGCACTCATTCTCCTCAGTCCTTTTTTTCTCCTCACCGCAATCTTGATAAAACTTGATTCGCGGGGCCCTGTATTTTTTACCAAACTCGACGACGGCTCGCCGGTGATGCGAGTGGGTATGAAGGGAGAACTGTTCGAATTCTACAAATTCAGATCCATGCATGACAAAACACACATGCTCCGTTACACGACACTTGCGGAAAAAAACAAACGCTCCGGGCCTATGGTAAAAATCGAGAATGATCCGCGCATTACGCGCGTTGGAAGATTCATCAGAAAATTTGACGTGGATGAATGGCCGCAATTCTGGAATGTACTGAAAGGAGACATGAGCTTGGTGGGACCACGCCCCCATCTGCCCGAAGAAGTTGAAAAATATGACACTCATCACCGTTTCGTCCTCTCGATCAAACCGGGTATCACCGGACTCGCCCAAGTAAGCGGCAGATCGAATTTGAATTTCGAAGAAGAAATCAGCCTCGATACCTTTTACATCGAGAACTGGTCTCTCTGGCTGGATATCAAAATCTGTCTGCTGACCTTTGGCGTAGTGCTGAGGGGAAAGGGAGAATGAAGGAACGTTTCACTGTTTCAGTGTACTTGCGGTTTTACGAAAAATCATATATACTACATTATGTATATCGATAAGAGTTTCGTATGACACCGATAACCATATCATCAAAATTCCAAATCGTTATCCCCAAAGAAATTAGGGAGGGGATGCAACTAACCCCGGGCATGAAATGTGAACTGATTCGATGCGGAGAAACCATTCGCATAGTACCCGTTCTGAATATAAAAAATTTGAGAGGCATGTTCAAGGGTATGGACACGACAATTATTAGAGAATCCGACAGAAAATTATGAATAATGTAGTTGATTCATCGGCTTGGCTTGAATATTTCGCGGATACAAAAAATTCCGGAAATTTTGTAAAACCGATCGAGGATACCGATTGGCTGATAGTACCAAGCATAGTTGTATTTGAAGTATACAAAAAAATACTTTCTTACGCGGGAGAAGAAAATGCAATGATAATCCTCGGTGCACTGAAAGCCGGAACTATGGTGGATTTTGACGAGGAACTTGCAATAATCGCCGCAAATGTACAAAAAGAATATTCTTTACCAATGGCGGATAGCATTATTCTAGCAACCGCAAGGTTCTTTAATGCAACTCTGTGGACGCAGGACAGTGATTTCAAAGGTATTGAAGGAGTGAAGTATTTTCCGAAGTAAAAAAGTGTACATCTCTCATTTTGACCATTGCGAAAACGATTCCACCGTCATACAATGCTAAAGACAGAAATCCGTTTCCCATGCTCAACTTATTGAAAAAAATATTCGGCGACCAGAATGAGAAAGAATTGAAACGATTTCGG
>CAYHQD010000051.1:0-7782 GCA_964358905.1 uncultured Candidatus Peribacteria bacterium | reverse complement strand
CCTTAGGACCGTTATAGTTACGGCCGCCGTTCACCAGGGCTTAGATTCAAGCCGTGAAGCTCTCCTCGTGACCTTCTGGCACTGGGCAGGGGTCAGCCCCTATACATCGTCTTACGACTTTGCAGAGACTTGTGTTTTTGGTAAACAGTTGCATGGCCTCGTTCGCTGCGCCCTACTCATCAACTAAAAGCCGTGAGCAGGGAGTCCTTATCCCGAAGTTACGGACGCTGTTTTGCCGAGTTCCTTAAGCTTAGTTATCCCGTTCACCTTAGTATACTCAACCCGTCCACCTGTGTCGGTTTGCGGTACGGTACATTACATTCCTCGTTACGAGGAGTTTCTTGGCAGATGATGCCTTGGGATCTATCCCGATTGCTCGGGACATTTTCATTCATCTTGCGAACCTCGACGGATTTACCTATCGAAGCATAAGCTTGATGCGTGAACGTCAAGTCAATAAGACGCCCCAACAAACCACCTGCGTGACCCCTTAACTAGCGCCACGTTCATGTCAATAAGTCTCCACTACCCGAAGGCAGCTTCGAAATGCTGACAATCCCGTTTTGCTCGGACGGAATGCACTGTGTGCAGGAATATTAACCTGCTATCCATCGACTACGCCTCTCGGCCTCGCCTTAGGACCGACTAACCCCACGACGACTGACGTTGCGTGGGAAACCTCGGACTTTCGGTGTCAGGAGTTTTTATCCTGATCTCGTTACTTATGCCAACATTCTCACTTCCTGCCGCTCCACCGAACCTCTCGATTCGACTTCACCGCTGCAGGAACGCTTTCCTACCACTCCTTTCCGCCGAAGCGGAAAGAAATTCGTATCTTCGGTTATAGATTTAAGCCCCGTTGGATTTTCGGCGCAAAATCACATGGACCAGTGAGCTGTTACGCACTCTTTAAAGGGATGGCTGCTTCTAAGCCAACCTCCTGGTTGTCTATGTAATCTCACATCCTTTTCCACTTAACCTATATTTGGGACCTTAGATGACGATCTGGGCTGTTCCCCTCTCGACTACGGCACTTAGCTGTCATAGTCTGACTCCTGTGCTCTAGACAAAGGTATTCAAAGTTTGTCAGGGTTTGGTACACAATTTTTGCGCCCTAGCCCAAACAGAGCTCTACCCCCTTTGCGAACGCACAAGGCTAGCCCTAAAGCTATTTCGGAAAGAACCAGCTATCTCTGTGTTCGATTGGAATTTCTCCTCTATTCATAGCTCATCCAAGAGACTTTCAACTCTCATTGGTTCGGTCCTCCATCCCGCTTTCGCGGAACTTCAACCTGGCCGTGAATAGCTCACACAGTTTCGGGTCTAGTGCATGAGATTATAAATCGCCCTATTAAGACTCGCTTTCGCTATGGCTCCGGGTAATCTCCCTTAACCAACCTCATACAGCTAACTCGTTGGCCCGTTCTACAAAAAGTACGCAGTCACCCCGCTTGCGCGAGGCTCCTACTCCTTGTAAGTGTATAGTTTCAGATTCTATTTCATCCCCCTCCCGGGGTGCTTTTCACCTTTCCCTCACGGTACTAGTTCACTATCGATCTCTGGATCTCTTTAGCCTTGGAAGGTGGTCCTCCCAGATTCAAACCGGATTACACGTGTCCGATTCTACTCAGGATACTCCTACCATATGATTTGTATTTCGCTTACGGGACTGTCACCCTGTATTGTCGCGGTTTCCAACGCGTTCTGCTATACAAATCCTACAGATATCGGAGTCCTACAACCCCTTGAATAAATTCAAGGTTTGGGCTCATCCCTTTTCGCTCGCCACTACTAAGGGAATCTCAATTGATTTCTTTTCCATGGGTACATAAGATGTTTCAGTTCCCCACGTATACCTTCTCATCACCTATATATTCAGTGATGGATACTCCGCAATGCGGAGTGGATTTCTCCATTCGGACATCCCCGGGTCAATGTATCTTAGCAACTCGCCGGGGCTTATCGCAGCTTGGCACGTCCTTCATCGGAATCCAGAGTCAAGGCATCCACTATACACTCGTACATAAAATTAAATTCTCAGTGTGTTTTGCACACTAAGGTGAGCATTTGCTTTCAACTAGTTATTACTAGAGAAAAGACAATTACTTAATTACTGCCTAATTTTCAAAGAACAAAAAAAGGTGTGTTTCGTACACACCCTCCTGAGAAATACCGCTACGCCCGCCATCACGGCCTCCCTCTAAGTGAGGCAAACCTGGCGAACCGATGATGAGTATTTACACACGGGGCTGTGTAAGAAAAGCAAATTTGCAAGTGCAAAAAGTTAATGCTTTTTCTAAAAGAGCGTAACGATTATACTCACGCAAAACGTAAAGTCAAATATTTCTCACTCTTAATAAAAAAATCTCCCGAAAAAGTTCAAAAATATGGTTTGAAACGAACCGATCATGTACATAAAAGAGAGCACAATCGACGCTATTCCCATAAGTGCGATAGCCGTCCATGTTCCCCCCGCACCCAAATAGTGTTCCGCCCAGCCTACATCCCCTATCACATCCTTGACTTTCGCCCTGTATACAAGGAGGAGAAAGCCTGCAGGTATGCCGATGAGTCCGACAAGAATTCTGAAGAGCATGTAATGAGATATAAGTGGTGTTGTCACCCCAAGATTACACGATTTTGTATCAAAAAGAAATTTTTTCTTGAATTTTACGAAACGCTATAGTAGATTCTCGTGGGGCTGTAGCTCAGTTGGCTAGAGCGCCTCGCTTGCACCGAGGAGGCCAAGGGTTCGACTCCCTTCAGCTCCACCACCACCACGACTTGTCAGGATCCCCATCCCACGACCAATACGAGATACTTTTGCGCGTGTTTTCCAACGTAGTGGTTTGAGGCGCATTAACTTCGCATATTTCGTTGCATTCGCGCAAGAAAGAGGCTAGATTTCGTGGCTACTAGCACAATATGTATTATCGTGAATAAATTTTAAGTATATGACTAGTTTTCTAGAAGAACCCGTTTCCATACGAAACATGCTTGAACGCAACGCTAGGCATGGGGAAAAGCTTTTTCCCGATCATTCAGGTTATGAAGAGGCATTAAGAAGAGTAGATAATAGAAGTGGCACAGGAACTCTTTATGATGATCTTGGGGGAGAAGGAATTCAGTGCGATCGTTCGATTATTATGGTTAAAGGCACTTATCATCAAGGTCCTTATGATCAATTACAGGCGGACTCTACACTTCACATAGGTAGTGAGTTTGGAGGTCTCGATGTAGTTACTTTTCCTCCGGACAGTAAAGTTGCTGAAAGAATCATACAACTAAGAGGCCTTATTCCCCCCACTGTGGCGGTACCGCTGGCAAAAGATGCAGGTCGTGACGTACGTAATGATATAATCAGAACGAGGGTACAAAATAGTAAAGTGAAGGGATTTATAACTAATGTCCTCAGATTACCAGTTACCACAGGTGATCTGGATAAAGATAATACTGAGGATTTGGGCATTTCTGGAACATATGCGCCTGCAGAAAGAATTGAGAAAGCAACAAGGGAATTTGTACGTAATGTAGTTGCTAAGACGCGCGGATTAAATCCCGACCAAATCTCACTTTCATATGGGGCTGATGAAGCATTGACCATGATTCTTGCCGCCCAGACAAGGCAGGGGCAAAAACCACAAGATGTAGCGGTTTCAGGTCATGAGTATAGAAGATTTCTCGAGAGTAGCGGTGCATTATTTAATTGTCGCTTATTCGGATTAAATCCATGCTATGGTGATATTAATAAAACGGAACTGCGCAAGGGCGCAAATATTGTTTATTTCTCAACCCCAAACAACCCTACAGGTATATCACTTACAGTGGAGGAAATTCGTCAGCTCATTGGAAAAACAGAACCCCGTACCACTGTTATTGTTGACATCACAGGACTTGATGCGGATTCAAAAACAGGTACTCCTGCCGAAATCGTAGGTATGTCAAGCGAAATTCAGGACCGCACCGTCTTTGTCATTGACTCATTATCAAAGAAAGAAATGTCTCCTTGGCTACGTATCGGATGGCTTACATGCAACGATCCAAGTGTCCTTTCCGGATTGAGAACGGTGGAAGCGCGATGTAGTCCTGTTGTTGGGCGTGTGTTTCATAATCGTATGACATGGTTGGACACGAATAATGTGAAAAGAGATATGGCTAAATATTTACTCAAATTTCATATTGTAGCAAGGGCACTTGAACTAAGTAGTACAGACGCCTTTCGAATTTTTCGTTCACCGCATGCTGTGAATGCCGGTAGATATCCCAGTGGTTGCTATTTCGTCGTTGAATTTGACACTATCCCACGAAGGGATCAGTACCTGCAACGTCTTTCTCAAATTGGACAAAATGAATTTAACGTTCCTATCGTCGCCCCTTTCATAGGAAACGATACAAGAAATCGTTTTCCACGCAGTGTTCATCTTCCCTCTAGTCAGGTTGCTACACGAGGATTACCTTTTATGTCTGATAAATGTGTTCGTCTTTGTGCTACTGGTCCGGCCTTCCAACTTGATGCTCTTGCGGAGGCGTGTGGAATAAGTTAGTGTTTGGTCGCCTTGATTATTAGCCCCCTCGCCCATGCAAGTTCCACTCGGAAATCAGGCAGGAAATCAGGAATCTTTTCCTCTCCAGGCGATGAAAAATGCCATAGCGGACGAGGAGACTTTTTCCGCTATATATAAATTTCTCCTCGAACATACACAGAGTCCCATCTGGCTTTGCGACAAAGAAGGTAAGACTATTTTCGTGAATGATCATTTCATTGCGCTTACCGGCTTCACCTCCACAGACATCATGGGCAAGCCTGCGATCGAATTTTTCGAAGAAAAATATCATTCGACTATCATTTCAGAGCGAGAAAGACGTCGGAATGGATATATTTCCACCTATGAGATTCAATTCAAAAAAAAGGACGGGGCGTTCATTCCTATTAAAATGCACGCCTACCCTCTTCCCAATGGAAGCAGTATCGGTATCATCATAGATCTCTCACACTCATCGGATAAGGGAAATGCGTATCAAATGTGGGTGGAAAGCATGGAACAGGCGGTATGGGCCGCGGATAATAACGATCACTGTGTGTATGCAAATCCAGCATTATGCACACTACTTGGTTTTACCCCGGAGGAAATACTTGGCAAGACATCTGTCGATATTACCTCGCCTGCATTTGTCAAAAAAGTGAAATTTGAGTCCGAGTATCGCTCGCATGGAAAAGTTTCCACGTACGAATCTGAGCTCGTGTCAAAAACCGGCGATCGTATTCCCGTTCGTGTCACTGCAAACCCCCTGCCAGACGGAGGTAATATGGGAGTATTTACAGACTTGCGAAACGAGCGACATGAAGAATTCGCGTATAAACACCTTGTTGAAAATATGAATGAGGCGGTGTTTTTGCGTTCCAAGGAAGGAAAACTCGAACTTGCCAATAAGCATTTTTGCCAACTGGTGGGATATGACTTGGATGAACTTATCGGTGACGTCAATTATATATATTGGAAAGAAGAGGATAAAAAAATGATTAAAAAGGAACAGGCGAAGCGCGCAGAAGGTGTGAGTTCCGTCTACCGGGCCACAGTGAAGACAAAAACCAATGAATTAATTCCCGTGCTCGTCAGTGCTTCTCCCACACGCGAGGGAGGGAGCTTCGGTATCATCACAGACTTACGAGAAATTCTCGCAAAAGAAAACGTATACCAAAACCTGGTTGAGTATATGAATGAGGCTGTGTGGCTTGGAAACAAGGACGAAAAGACGGTCTATGTAAACCCGAAATTCAGTGAACTGACAGGATATACTCTCGAGGAGGCACAGCAAAAAGAGTCGTTTAATTTCCTTGATGAGACTTCTACAGAGCTTGTCCTTATGCAAAATTCTCTCAGAAAGCGCGGACAATCCTCACAGTATGAAGCGTTCCTGAAGACAAAGAGTGGTGAAAAAATTCCCGTACTTGTCTCCGGTACTCCCACGTATGACGGGGGAACCATCGGCATCATCACGGATCTCCGAGAAATCAAAAGGAAAGAGCGGCAGATTTTGGAACGAGATCACTACCTCGCCGCCGTCACAGAAAATAGCGCTGATGCAATTATAAGTACCGACATGGAGGGTGTCATTGTTTCCTGGAATAAAGGCTCGGAGAAGATATTCGGATATACAAAAGAAGAAACCCTCGGCAAGCATGACACATTTTATGTACCCAAAGAAAAACGTGATTGCGGGGAGATAGATCAGATGAATAAGGAGATTGCCCGTAAGGGACACGTAAAGGATTTCCGTACACAACGACTCCACCGAGATGGGCATCTGATCGACCTATCGCTTACCAAATCGGCGATCCAGGAAGAGCATGGTCATTTCATCGGTTACTCAATTATATATCGCGACATATCCCTGCAAAAAAAATGGGAAGAGGAGTTAAATCTACGTTTTGAAAATCTGAAAAACGCATACATGGAATTGGGGAAAAAAGGCAGGCATATCGATTACTTCATTGATTTACTGGATGGCATTGTAGGTGATTTTGAGATAAACAGTATCGCGGACTTTATCGTCGGCGCGACCGCAATGATTACAAAAGTGGATGCGTGCACGTTGAGAAGGTACGATCCTGCAAGGGATGCACTGATTCTCACTGCCACCAACGGGGTCACCGCGGAGTGGTACAATAAAGGAAATATCCCATTGAAAGGCAGTTTGGTTGAGAAGGCGTTTGGTATGAAAAAATCATGCAAGGTGCTCGACCTCCACCAAGAGCCACTATATAAAGCTCAGCGACTTGCGATGAAGCATAATCTCAATTCGATGCTGGTACTGCCTCTATATGTGAAAGATGAGTTACTCGGCTGTCTGACGCTTTACATCTCCAAGGAGAGTAAATTTGAACTTTTGGATAATGACTTCATCGAGCATTTTGCGAAAATAGCCGCGATCGCACTCAAGCTCTGCAAATAGAAAAAGATAGCAGGAAAAACAGTTTGATTTCCAGCGCATTTTTGAATAAACTAGCGTGGCTTCTCCATGTGGGAAGCTGATGATATGGGCGGTTAGCTCAGCTGGTTAGAGCGCGACACTGATAATGTCGAGGTCCGAGGTTCGAGTCCCCGATCGCCCACCACCACTGCGGAACGAAGTGAAGCAGTGACGACCTTCCCGGAATGTAAAACGTACGTTATTCTGTACGTTTTCTGTGCCCGGGCACAGATTATGGTTAATTTGCATGCTCACACAAAAAACCGATTTCGTAATAATCGGCTGATGTTCAAAGCTGATATCCAAAGACAAGTAGAGAAGAGCAACCGTTTGTAGCTAATCTTTCGATTCCTACGGCTTCGTGATTACCGAAGTAATTTTAGAAGTCGACCGTAACTGATCCCAAACCCTGTTAAGGGTAGGGACATGTCTCCTTTAAAGGAGGTGATCCATCCGCAGGTTCTCCTACGGATACCTTGTTACGACTTCATCCCAATCAGTGGTTTCACCGTGGTACCCCCTATTACCGAGGGTGCTTCAGATGCCCCCACCTTTCATGATGTGACGGGCGGTGAGTACAAGACCCAGGAACATATTCAACGCGCCGTGGCTGATACGCGTTTACTAGCGATTCCAACTTCATGAGGGCGAGTTGCAGCCCTCAATCCGAACTTAGACCGGTTTTAAAGATTTGCTCCATCTTACGATATTGCTTCTCGCTGTACCGGCCATTGTATCACGGGTGTCGCCCAAGACATAAGGGCCATGCTGATTTGACGTCATCCATACCTTCCTCCCCGTTGTGCGGGG
>CAYHQD010000050.1:0-7862 GCA_964358905.1 uncultured Candidatus Peribacteria bacterium | reverse complement strand
ACGAGAGCAGTGAAAGGAGCAATGTAAAATACTGCGGACAAAATGAGAGAATTCGCTCTACATTTATATACATACAGACCATGTCGAGTTTCATGCCTGAGAGATTTTTGTGGGCGATCTCCATACCCTTTCCGCTTTCAAAGTGTGTAAAAATGGGCTTCGTATGAACCGTACGTTTTTGTATTTCGAAAAATTCTCGCACTTCGTCCAATGATTCGGCACAATCATATAATTTTTCTTGAGCCTTCAACTTTCGCGCATTCACCCAACGATTCAGTTCCTCACTGGATTTGAGTTCGTAGTAGGTGACGTTATTGAGCTTGATCGTACTTACCAGTCCTTCGGACACCAACTCGTCAAGTACGCTGTAAAGTTCGGTACGACCAATGTATTTGACCTGTCGAGAAAGATCGTAGACTTTTGTGGGACCTATTGAGTAGAGCAGATTTAAGACGGTGATTTGCTTCCTGTTTAACCCCAGTGTCAGGAGGGCTTTAACAATGACGGAAGGTAGCGGGTTCATAGGTGTTTTCGTGTGTTAACATATATATTTCGGGCCTTTAAGACGAAATAAGGCACGAGTATAACACACCATAATCGTATTATGGAAAGAGAAATACAAAAGAGCTGTTGATAATTTATAACAACAGAAGTTTTTTAGAGCATGAACTTGCGGTAGCGTCAACTTTCTCTTGATACGAGAATACGATATATATTTTCAGCGATGGAGGCGCGCGACTTGTCGCGCGCCGGATTAAAAAGCGCACCCTTTTCTTCCAGCAAACCCAGCGACACCGCGGTCACCACATACGGCTGAAACCAGCTATCTGCGGACACATCTACATATGGGGAAACTCCGCTTGAAAGCGGAGTGCCATAGACTTCAATCATCATTTTCAATGCCTCCACTTTATTCACCGACTGTGCTGGAGCAAAATAATTCCCCCCGTACCCCTCGACCCATCCTTGCTTCTTCGCATAGCACACGTAGCGTGCGAACCATTCTTCCTTTACGTCGCTGAAACAATTGCGGTATCTGATCGGATTCGGATCGATTCCCTCCCCAGCGATTAATATTTTCAAAAGTTCCGCGCGATTCACTGTCGCACTTGGACGGAACGTACCATCATCATACCCTTGCAGAACTCCCTGCCCTCTCAAATAGCTTATGGCATCAAAATTACGATGAATATCACTGATGTCGGTAAACTCGCCTTGCACCGTCACATCACCTTGTGACACCTCACCAATACCGTCCGCTGGATCTGATTCACCTGTCGCGACCACTCCATCCAACACTTTCAACAATTCCTCCACATTGAGCGCGGTACCGAACTGCCCTTGGAATTGTGTTTCCATATTCGCACCGAGCCGTGTGCCGCTTGTGATAAGTGCGTTTTTGATTGTCACATGGTCGATATTTGGAAACGTACTCATGGCGAGTGCGAGCGCACCGGAAATCTGAGGAGTTGCAAACGACGTACCGAACGCATAGTCATACGCTTTGCCAGAAAATGCCGCTACACTCGTAGAATAGACGTTTTCACCGAACGCCGATACATCTATACAATTACTTCCGTAGTCGGAAAACTCAGAATTACTCAAGTCTGATTTGATAGAAGCCACGCCTATCACATAATTACCATTACCATCGTTACATGCGGGAGAAATCGGCATCACATTAAAATTTCTTCCATAATATTTTTGTGACAGAGCGAGAGCTTGATTACCGTTACCTGCGGCCACCACTACAAGCACATCATTATCATGTGCATATTTCATGGAAGCATCATATGCCAAGTCAAATATCGCCGTATCCCCCAGCCCCGTCAGACTCATATTGATGATGTCGGCTCCATTATCGACCGCATACCGAATCGCCTCATCTACCGCTTTTCCCGAACAATTACTTTCTCCACATGCAATAAGCGGCATAATTTTCGCATCTGGAGCTATACCCGCAATCCCCATCCTATTGTCTTTTTTCGCCGCGATCACCCCGGCCACGAGCGTCCCATGATCGCCGTTTGGCGCCATATCCCTATCCGGATCCAGAAAATTATATCCACTCACATCATCTACGTACCCATTTTTATCGTTGTCCACCCCATCACCCGCCACCTCATCTTCATTCACATATATCGCATGTGCAATATCAGGATGATTGACATCCACCCCATCATCGAGCACCGCAACAACGACACCTTCTCCTCTCAATGGAGAACTGTCCCACGCAGGCTTCACGTTTATATCAAACAGATAACTCTGCAAATGCGCGAATTCATCATTTGCAATCCCGCTGACGCCACTTATCGCAAAATCGGAACTGACACTCGCCTTACGCGTGATGGCGAGAAGAGTCGTAGGTGAAGGCAAAACTGGCACGGTAAAAACCACCTGTTCATTTGTCCATGAAGCGACACTACTGACGATCGTACTGCCAAGCTTGATCGTACCGATTGCATTTCCAAAATAATATCCCTTCATCGTCACCTGCTGTCCGGAAACCAACGTATGTACCGCATTACCGTACTGATCTTGGAAAGAAGCGATAGTCGGAATCACTGTAATATTCGTCCCTGTGACATCCTCCGTGTAAATACCGGATTCATGAAGTTTTATCACGTGCAGGACTCCCTGAGAAGGCATCCCGAGAACATTCATTTTGAATTTAATTTCACTATCCGACCACAGCGTAATACTATCGGCATTCACACAAAAATCCCCCCAACACACCTGTGAAAATTCATCACGTTCAAACCCAAATCCCCCACCCGTCACCGTCACTTCTTCGCCAAATTTAAATATGGAAGGTTGGATATCATCAATACGTCCTCTACGCTCCGTATCATAAGATGAAGCATATGCCGTCCAAGGTATTACAAGCGCAAAAAGCGCGCTCACCACAACTCCACGTAAGAGCATATCCCTGGCGTTTGGCTTAAATACTGGCAGTGGTTTCTTTCTATTTTTCTCTTGCCTGTACTGGGCTTGTTTCACGCGGTGAAGTTCTATGATATAGCGCGTAACTTCCCACGGATACGTCACTAACATGAGCAAAATGACATATATCAATGCTTCCCTGGCAAAGTAAAATTCATAAAAAAGTGAAGAAGATGCTCCTACGCCTGTGAAAAGTTGGAGACTCCAGGCCATCATCACAATGACGATAAGATGCAAAAATTGATCGAGCACATACCAATGCAAGCCGAATTGCGGAAAACGTTTCGTCACGGTTACCTTTGCCCAGTCTATCAAAAAATGCAGGATATATATGCTCGCAACTCCTCCGAGCAGATATTGTCGACCCATTTCATGCACGGCATTCAAGAGATATGGCAGGAGTAGGATATACGTTACACCTGAGAGAATCAGCACATGTACCAAAATCCCTTTCAAGCTTTTTTCTTTCCAACGGATGATCTTCTCATTTTGCAGGAAAAAATCGCCAATCAGATGCCCGAAAAAGAGTATGAGCGCGAGATGAAGCCAATCATAATAGACGATTTCAAATGACATAGTGTGGATACTTTTATTTTATAAAATCACGTTGTCTCCTGCGCGCGCGCTTTTAACAAATTCGCCTGTTCACGCGCAAAGTATTCTTCACTGAGTGTACGTCCGATGCGTTCATTCTCCGCCACCAATTTATAAAATTCCTTCTTTCTCAAAATTACAACTTCGGTATCCTCGAGAGTCTCCACCGATGCAAAGCGAGGTGCGTCCTTGAAAAGCGCCATTTCTCCAAAAAAATCATACGGCACCAATTTTGCCACAAATTCCTCCTTCCCATCCGGGGAAATATGAAATATGCGCACCGAACCACTCTTCAATATATAGAGCGCGTCACCTTTTTCTCCTTCCGAAAAAATCCGGTAATGCGGCGGATAATACATCAACGTGATGTTGTCTATGATTTCCTTGTCATCCTTTTCGTCGAGTTCCTTGAAGAGAGGAACTCCTTTCAGAAGCGGCAAAATGGAATTGTAGTCGTCCATGAAATATGTGGTAAATTGCATAGCGTCATCGCGAGTATACTTAAATGATTACACGAATCAAAGAGCACGATACTTGACACCGATGTAGTTTTGTGTTATACTGTACGCAGTTTCAAAAAGAATTGATCAAAGAGGCCGCAACAAGGGGCACTAGTTTGTCTTATCACTATTATTAATCCACGCACCATGTTTGACTGGAGTTTCCGCACCAAATGCATCGTCTATGTAAGCGCCGCAACCATCATCGGCATGGCGCTGTTTGGACTTTTCTTCGGCGACAACAGTCTCATGGCCGACCTTGAACTTTCACCCGAAGTATTACATTCTAATTTCGTACTGCCTACGGGACTTGAATTGCATGGGAAATAACATTGCTCAGTCGGGGCGCCTTTTCCACAGTGGAGCCGTTGAGCCCTCTTCTGACCAAGCCGCATAGCGTAGCTAAGCCGCCTTACCTCCACCGCACTAACATCCAACCGCATGTGCTATTTCGTAGCTTCTCGCTTCATCAGCCACGTCTCCTCACCTCCACACTTTCACATCTTACGTTCCACGCGCGAATGTGTGTTTCATAGCTCCTCACTTCAGCGACTGTTTCTCCTCACCTCCACCTCCCGCACATCCATCGCATGTGCGATTTCATGGTGGTGTCTGCACAGCGGTGCGATGAGATTCGGCAAGTGGTTTTTTATAAGTGCAAATGGCACTTTGTGATGAAGATGATCGGCGTTTTTTTCGCAGTCCGGCATGGAACATTTGTCGCCGTGCTCTTGTTTGATTATGCGTTTCACCTCAGCCGGAATATGTCTTGTGGCTTCGCCATGCCTCGCGACTCCCCCATTGGACTTTGTTTTAGGTTTCGCAGGCATCCCGGTCACCGCTTTTGCTTGCGTCTCGTTTGCCATTGTTTCTTCTTCCGCTTTTGCCGCTGTTGCCTTCACCTTCTCAAGTTGTTTTTGCGTGATCTCCCGTTTCGTTTCCTTGATTCCTTTTTCCCGTTCTTCCAAAAACTCCAGCAAAAGTACATTCACATCAATATTTTTCCTCTTCAGTTTTTGCAATTTTTCCACCACTTCCCGTGACAGACCAAGTGCGGAAAAAGTGGCGTTTGACATGTCGGAATCTTGCAGTATGCACCTGTGCCCGGGCACAGATTTGATGCCATTTCGTGGCTCAAATAAGCTATTTTGGGTTTCGGAGGGGTTGCCATACGTACTACAATCGTTTTTATCCCCGACATACGTCTTGCCCTCGTTTTTTTGCTCCCATTTTATATCTCTCACCAATGTTTCAACCGCACCTTTTGAAAGAATTTTCACTTGTTCCGCCAATATTTTTTCATTCTCCGAAGTCGCCACAGATACCACTCTTGCCAATTTATTTACACTCACTTCACCACTCGTGAGAAGGGTTTTTAATTCGTTCAATCCGCACTTCTCCAATTTCTCCTCTATATTTACAGCTCTTCTTACCTGTTCTTCTGAAATCCCCGCAAGAATTTTCGCAAATACAAAAATCGAAGGAAATCCTTTTTTCAGATACAGTTCTCGCTTTTTAACTTCGGGCAAAAGTCCGATGAATTTGTCCCGCCATGCACGAGTTTGAAATCCATATTTTCGGCAGAGAGAATAAAGTTCGTGATCGGAAATGTCAGAGAGGGAAGCGGTATGTGATTTCCCGACTTGAGAGTTGACGAAACTTGAAAAAGTATTTGAAGAATTCATGACATTTGACATATACATTTTTTAGAGAGTAAATCGGGCTAAATATAGCACAAGCAAGCCAAAAATACCAGTTCCAAATAACGTATTTTTCGTGTTTTATATGGACAGACCGAGTGATACATTGTGGAGTGAGCAAGCACGCACCTCGAATGGACGAAATCGCCGAATCGTTACGTGGTAAACGCACGCTGTCTTTTACGAACGAAAACCTGAGATTGTTTTATGGCAAGCAAGTACCAAACCTTCCGTTGCCAATGAGAGGGACGCCATGGATTTTGGAGAAACAAGCGAGCGCTCACCCTGATGTCAATTTCGTAGACGAAATGAGTTGATTTCGGCAAAGCAAGCGAGTACTCATCCTGGCGTTAATTTTCGTACTTGCGAGAAAAATAGAATCTTTGCTAACATCCAAGGTGTATTTCTTAACATAACAGCCGTGGTGAAAAAGAAGATCTGGAAAGCTGGCACAGATAGCTCGAAGCGCGGTCACAAAATAGAAAAGCGCACGGCCACAACCAATGCCCCGCAAATTTACCACCACATCGCCATAGAAAAAAAATGGCGGGAAAACTGGGAAAAACGCGGAGCTTTCAAGGCGGACGACAAGGACGCGAAGCGGCCTAAATTTTACGTGCTCGACATGTTCCCCTACCCTTCCGGTAGCGGGCTTCACGTGGGGCATCCCGAAGGCTACACCGCAACCGATATCCTCAGCCGCTACTACCGTATGAAGGGCATGAATGTGCTCCATCCTATGGGCTGGGATGCGTTCGGACTTCCAGCCGAAAATTACGCAATCAAGACAAAAATCCATCCGCAGAAATCTACGCGCGACAATATAAAGGTATTCACTCAGCAGATACGCGCACTCGGTTTCAGTTACGACTGGGAACGCGAAATTTCGACCTGTGAACCGGATTATTATAAGTGGACACAGTGGTTTTTTCTTTTTCTGTATAAAAACGGACTCGCGTACAAGAAAGAGGCGCCGGTGAATTGGTGCGAGAGCTGTAAAACCGTGCTCGCGAATGAACAAGTGGTCAACGGCACCTGTGATCGTTGTCATGGAACGATTATTCAGAAAAATCTCACTCAATGGTTTTTCAAAATCACCGATTTTATTGAAGATAATTTCGACGCGAAGACCAAACGAATCACTCACGGACTTTTAAGCGGACTCAATACAATCGACTGGCCCTCCTCCACAAAGATCGCACAAGAAAATTGGATCGGAAAATCATTCGGTACTGAAGTGGATTTCAAAGTGGAAAGTTCTGATGAAAAAATTACCGTGTATACCACTCGAGTAGATACGCTTTTTTCCGGAACGTTTTTGGTGATTGCACCGGAGCATCCGCTTGTTCCCACACTTACCATTGAAACGCAAAAGGGAGAAGTGGAAGACTACATAAAAAAAGTCAAAGGCCGCAATGAATTACAAAGAACTGATCTAAGCAAAGAAAAGACCGGTGTGTTCAGCGGTTCCTACGCGATCAATCCGGCAACGGGAGACAAAATGCCCATTTGGATTGCCGACTTCGTTTTGATGAATTACGGCACCGGCGCAGTATTTGCCGATGCGCACGACAAAAGGGATTTTGAAATGGCAAAAAAATTTGGCATTCCTCTCAAAGTATCACTGAGGCCAAAAGACGATGTACTTTGGGAAAAAGTAAAAGCACTTGAAGAGTGTTTTGAAGGTGAGGGCGCATTGGTAAATTCCGGACAGTTTGATGGACTCACTTCTGCAGATGCGAGAGTCGCTATCACCGAGTGGCTTGAAAAAAAGGGTAATGCAAGAAAGATGACGAATTACCGCCTCCGCGATTGGCTCGTGTCGCGGCAGAGGTACTGGGGAGCGCCGATACCAATTATATATTGTGACGATTGCGGGGAAGTGGCCGTGCCTGAAAAAGACTTGCCAGTGGAGTTACCGAGCGACGTGGACTTCATGCCTACCGGAAAATCCCCTCTGATAAAATCCAAAACATTTCACGAAGTGAGCTGTCCGAAATGCGGCAAAAAAGGGGAAAATGTGCGACGTGAAGTTGACACCATGGATACATTTGTCTGCTCAAGTTGGTACTTTTTGCGATTCATGGATCCGCACAATACAAAAGAATTCGCTTCAACAAAACTT
>CAYHQD010000049.1:0-7991 GCA_964358905.1 uncultured Candidatus Peribacteria bacterium | reverse complement strand
AGTCCTCTTAGAGTATCTGTCCGTGTCCGGGTACGATTATATCTGCATTTTTTATAATCCAATTCGCGCTTTTTTTGTATAATTCGTTATCGAAGTTAAGTGATTTTACTTCGTGCGTTTTGAAATAATGTTCATTGATCGCATCTCCCGCAAAAATCACTTTACCTTCATCACATTCGTATAAAACAGAATTATGCTCGGGTGTATGTCCGGGGGTATTGTAGATTTTTACATGTGAAGTGAGAGCGAATGCATGCAATGTTGGTAGCCGTATAGTATCGCCGTACTTCCAGTTATGTTGCCATGCAAAAAGATTCACATGATCAGGCAATCGCGCCACATTACCCGCGTGATCCAAATGGAAATGAGTTAAAATCACGTCCGTAATCTCTTCCCATTGTATTCCAATTTTTTTCAATCCGGACCTCACATCTTCAAAACGATGTCTCGCACCGGTATCAATAAGAATATTTTTTTCCTCATCCACAATCACACTTACCGAGGAAGTGTGACCCTCAAGATGGACGCAATCACCCTCGGTACGAGTACCATGTTCGCCGAGAAAAAGTAAATGCCATGTCATAGTGCCTTTTTTTTATTGAATCAATTATATCATATCTCCAAGTAATTGAATCGCCCTCTCATCTAATTTATACTGCATTGCTCCCTCAATCAAACGCTGAATACTCATATTGAGACGATCCCTCACCGCCTTCTCCTGTTCGGGTGATTTTTCCGCCAAATACTTCTGAAGTAATATGTCAAAAAATGTGACATCAAAACCATTATTTTCGATATTATCTAATATCGTAGCGACATCGACTAAATCATATTTACCTTTATCTATCCCTCTGCCCGCAAATAACTTGGTAAGCACTACATATTCCGGAGGGACCACACCCACTGAAACGCCTTCAAACATTCTTGTTTGAGCTCTACTTGCAACAAATTCATCCACAAATGTAGTTAATGAACACTCCGGAATAGATTCATCCGGTACAACTGTCTGATCGAGAATAAAATCAAGACTGCAACCATTTTCACTCGTCCCTACACCTTTGTATGACTTAAACGTAGGTTTTTCAGTAAAACGTCTAAATGTAACGCCAAATTCTTCCATTACTTTTCCTATGGATCCTTCAGGATTTTCCGCTTCAGAAAGAATCAAAAAATCGAGATCAAACGAAAGTGGTCTCACCGATGACGCACTATAAAGTGATGCGGCGGTACCTCCGGTAAGATAAAGCGAGATGCCTGTAGCGCGCGCTTTATTCAAGGTCTCCTCTAGGGCAACCTGTAGTCGCTCCTCGATTCCTTCATCCGGTTGGTCTCCTGGTAGTCTCATCAATTTGCAATTTTTAATGCTTCGAAGCTGTCACGAGGCGTCGCATTACTGCCAAATAAATCCCTTACACGATCCAATCGAACCTTTTGTACAATCTCAATAATACGACTCGCAATTTGACCTGGATCATCATCATTATTGTCAACTATTTGCACTTCATTCGCCATAAGAATCTTTGGTAATTCGCTGTAATGCTCCTCCACATCAGCGATTCGTTTTCTTTTCTCATCCTCGTGAGCGGGTCTACTCATAATGCCTTCTATAATACGCTGACGGCTGCGACTTACGAAAAGAATCACCGGTGGCACAACGATACTCCCCACATCTTCCAGATGTCGTTCGAGACTTTTCTTCAAAGCACGAGCTGTATCCTCCTTACCTCCTACGAGCATTGGATTAAATTTATTCAGCTCCTCATCAATCTCCGCAGTGTCAAAACCATAATGATTTCCATAACGTCCATAGTCAAACACGAATTGACCATTATTCAGCATTCCTTCAAATTTCTCATCATCTACGAAATGCCCATCTCTTTCAGTTTCATCCGGACGACGGGGACGAGTGGTATATCGCGCACGCGAATGACGATATCCTCCGGGGTTTACCTCCTCAACCGCCCTCATTGCCGTAGATTTCCCCGCACCGGAATAGCCGGAAAAAATCAAAGCCGCATTCGGCATCACAATGTGGCTATCCGTAGAGACATCGAACTGTTCTGAAGATTCTTCGCGCACGATGTGTTTTTATTACAAATCGCGTTCAATATAATTCCCCTCTTAAATCTCACTTATAAAATGATATGCGAAGTCGGCCAACATCACATAAATGGCTATTTTATGACCTAAAATCATGGTGCGCGAACTCCTCAATCATTAATAGTTTCAAAGCACTTCTTACCAAACTTCGATTGCTTCCTTCTCGGTGGACATTTCGCGGGCGAGATTTGTCATCATGGTTTCACGAATTTTTGGAAGTTTCATATTCTGCCCCAGACACCAGAGGAGTTTGGCGTATGTACATTCAAGGGTCATCTCACCGGCGGGGATCACCCCGGATTTGAGCAGGCGTTCTCCCTGCTGGTACGCATGCAAATTTACTTCGCTTTTATACATCTGCGAGGTCATTACGACCGGCTTGCCGGCAAAGTTTAACCGCTCGATAAATTGCATCCACACTTTGTCAGATTCCGGCACATGGCCGGGGCCATAACCCTCTATAATAACCCCGTCGAGAGCATCCATCATACATTCGTACGCCCGCACATCCAGTCCGGGCACGGCTTTTATCACGATCACATTTCCATTGAAATTCGGTTTGAAAAGCAAGTTACGCTTACGCCGCACGATTCTTTGTTCATAGAGTGCGATCGTGCGATGGACATCTCCGATTTTTCCATGACTCGAGGTCGCTGTAAATGCGCTCGCATAACTTTCACTTTCTTTCTTGGAACAATTTCCACGCAGTATTTTTCGTCCATAAACCACAGCCACCTCGGCGAGATCCATCGTCGCCACCATACTTGCAAAGACTATATTTTGACGCGCATCACTTGAGAGATCGCTGATCGGACGATTCCCTCCCGTGAATACCACGGGTACACTCAAATTTCTCAATGCGAATGAAAGCGCACTTGCCGTATATGAAAGCGTATTTGTCCCATGAATCACCACGAATCCTTCGTACTGAGATAATTTCGCGCGTATAAATTCCGCAAGCTCCGACCAATGCAATGGTGTCATCTCCGATGACCCCAAGTCGTAGAGCGGAAAAAAATCCACTTTCGTAAATTTCTGGATCTCCGGCAGAAAACGATGGATTGTTTCAAAACGATTCTCGGGTCTCACTTCCTTTATGGCGAGGGTTTTCTGATCGGTTGTCATGCAGGTGGTACCTCCAGCGTGAATGATCGCAATTTTTTTCTTTTCCGCCATCGAAATAAATCAAGTTCTCGCCCAAAATAGCAAAAACCGAAAATATGAGTATATGAAATTGAGAACGGTGCTTTACCAAACGAGCATTTTATTATATAATACAAAGATAAATTATTAACCTTCAGTAACATTCTTCTATGGGATATATTCATCACCTTTCACACAAGGCCATCGCGACTGTTTCCATTCTTGGCTTACTGCTCAGTACAATCAGCCTTCTTCCAGGTCAAGTACTAGGGGCTGAAGGTGAAGATATCACCATCAATGATGGAAGTACGACAATCTGGAGTGGCACTATTGTATATGACGATATCACCGTTACAAACGGATCTACACTCGCACTTTTGGTCGGTTCGAATTTGACCTACGACACCCTTACCATCAATGGGAGTTCTCAGCTCGCCATCGCAAGCGGGGCGCGTATCAATGCGGATCCTTACGCAAGTGGAGACATAACGATAGAATCTGGATCGGGAATTTCTGGAAACGGAAGAGGAGGATCTGGTGGAACGGCGACAAATAACGGTTCCGGGGTCGGAGCCGGTATCGGAAGCGCTACTGGTGGCGGAGGCGGCGCGGGACATGGAGCGGCCGGAGGTTCTGGAGAAACTGCAACAGAATCAAATAGTACTGGAGGTAGTTCTTATGACTCAACCACTCCTACATTTACAAGCGGATCTGGAGGAGGAGGTGGTGCTGGAGCAACCGGAGGTAATGGAGGAAGCTCGATTGAAATCCTCGCGCCAAATGGAACTGTAACACTGGGAGGTAGTATAAAAGCTGACGCAAATGTTGGGGCAAACGGAAGCGCGGGCGCTGGAGGAGGTTCCGGAGGAGCCATCTACCTGGTCGCGAAAGAGATAGCTGGTAGTGGAGCAATAACTGCACTAGGCGGCGCCGGAGGCGCCGACACCACAAACAGTGATGACAACGGAGGAGGCGGAGCTGGCGGACGCATCGCGGTTTATTACGGAACCGACAGTCATTCCGGCTATGATCTTTCAAATCTTATTGCCGCAGATATGGTGACAGGAGGCAACAAAGGCGGCGGACATGCGAGCAACGGAGGCACGGGTAGTGTCATTTCAGGAAGACTCCCGCGAGCGACAACTCCAACCGGTATCAGTCAAGCTACCGATGGAAACGGATATATCACATTTCAGACTACTGTGTCGGATAGCGATCTCGATGTCTCCAGTCTGAAAGTCATCTACTCACAAGACGGCGGTATCACCTTCAGTGATCCCGATCTTATATCGGCCACGGCAAGTACCGGTACTGTTAGTTTGGATGATATTCAAGACTACCAAATCAGTTCCATAGACACAAACACCGGTTCTATCACACTTACGATTGTGTGGGACACAAACTCCTCGGATAATGGGGAAGGAACTCTCTCAGGTGATCAAACCGACATCGTCGTTGCAGTCGTCCCTTATGATGGCATAGTGGAAGGGCCTCGCGCGACCAGCTCAAGTTTCGAAGTGGATAACGCTGACCCCTCAGGACTTGCAAGCTTTGCAAGCACCATCGGCACTGCGAGCAACCGACTCTCAATGTCATGGACGGCGGCTACCGTTGAGAATAATTTTGACCATTATGAAATATGGACTGGCACTTCCTCCACTGCAGTTGAGAATCGCAATGCGTCTTCCGCGATAGAGTGGGATACCACTGACAATTCCGCCCTTGGTACACTTTCCACAAGTTCCACTATGTTTGCAGACGACAGTGTAGATGTCCAAACTCCCGGAAGTACCTACTATTCAAAAATATGGGCAATTGATGATTATGGAAACGAGGCAACTTTGAGCACAGCCTCTTATTTCACCGGTGTAGGCGGTTCGAGCAGTAGTAGCATAGGTGACAATTCCGGCTCGACCGATGGAGAGGATGAGGCGGAGAATGAAGAGAAAGTAGTGGTATCAGAGGAGCAAGAGGAGACTGAGGAAGTTGAGAAGGCAATCGTGACCGAAGTTCAACCGGAGACTGATGTAGTGGAGAAGACACCTCCTTATGTCGATACCGAATTGCTTCATAGGTTACTACGCAATATCGATCGCATACCATCCGAACTGAAGTGGGCACAGCGCTACTTTGAACGTCTTATCTCACTCGAACATCTGCAAGAACGTATCAGCCTATCCAAATATCTCGGAAAAACCGTCACTTCACTTATCGAACAACCGAACATGAATCTCACCAATGAAGAGGCTATTTCCGTTGCGTTTACTGTCTTTGATAAAGAAGCATTTGCGGCGAATGAAGGATTGCTAAAAACCATAAGCGGTATACCTTTCGTCAATAAAGCGTTCAGCGACGGCATTATCAATACGTATCTCTATCCCGAATTTAATGCGAAAGAATACATCTCAAAAGGAGATGCGCTTCGCGTGTTAATGCGCGCTTCTGGAGAACGATTGAAACTCGCCTTCGGAGAAAGTTTACTCGAAAATTTTGGTCTGAAAAAGATGCCGTTTACGGACATAGATCCGAGTGCGGCATACACTTCGTACCTCCTTTACCTTCACTCTCAGGGTGTTGTCCAAGGATACAGCGACGGCACAATTCGTCCCGATGAACCGGTCACTCGGGCAGAGTTTGTGAAACTTCTCATCCTCATGTACGAAAGACGATAGAAAAAATACTCAGTTGATATCTTGCCCGGGCAGAAATTATGTACGCTTTTCTGTACGTTTTCCGTCCTAGTACGTGGCAGAAGTTTTCGGATTGATACGCAAGCGCGATTTTGTTTAAATGGCAGTGCATTCATTCGCACTATTTCGTTTCATCATTTTCATGCAACAATACCTCTCACTTGTGCGCGAAGTGCTCGAAAAGGGCGAGAAAAAAGAAGATCGAACCGGCACAGGAACGCTTTCACTATTCGGTGTACAAAGGAAGTATGATTTGAGAGAAGGGTTTCCGCTCCTCACCACAAAAAAAGTGCTGTTTACGGGTATCCTGAGAGAACTGCTCTGGTTTCTCAAAGGCTCGACCAATATCAATGACGGATTAAAAGAATACACCCCCATTTGGAATGCGTGGGCGAATGAGCAAGGCGAGCTCGGACCCATTTACGGATATCAATGGAGATCCTGGCCCGACTATGAAGGAGGCCATATTGATCAGATCGCGCAGGTGATCAACACCATCAAAACAAATCCGGACTCACGACGCATCATTGTCAGCGCGTGGAATGTGGCGCAGATAGAAAAAATGGCTCTACCGCCCTGCCATATGTTATTTCAATTTTATGTCGTGAACGGACGGCTTGATTGTCAGCTCTATCAGCGCAGTGCGGATATCGCGCTCGGCGTACCTTTTAACATCGCGAGTTATGCGACGTTGATGATGATGGTGGCGCAGGAATGCGGACTCAACGCCGGAGTTTTCACTCATACGATGGGAGATGCGCATATTTACCTTAATCATATAGAAGGACTCGAGCTACAACTCACACGGAAGCCTAAGCCGCTGTCGCGGCTTTTGATTACGAAAAAACCATTTGATGAACTCACATTTGAAGACTTTACGCTCAGCGATTATGAGCATGATCCTTTTATCAAATTTCAAGTTGCCGTATAAATAATTCTTGAAAAGTTAACTCACACTATGAAATTTTCAATGATAGTTGCGATGGATAAAGAACGAGGCATAGGTAAAGCAAATGACCTGCCTTGGCGTCTTCCGACCGATATGCGCTATTTCAAAACAACCACCGCATCCACTGCGTGGGAAGCGAATCCAAGAAAAGTGAAAGCCGTGATCATGGGACGCAAAACTTGGGAATCCATTCCCATGAATGTACGCCCTCTTCCTCAACGCATCAATATCGTCCTCACGCAAAATTCCGAATATGACATGAGAGAAGGAATACTCGTGGCACATTCACTTAAAGAAGCGTTTTCAAGACTCAAGAAAATGGAAATAGAATGGGGAATGGAAAAGGGCACGCCGAAGGCGTGCCTGGAAGAGGTATTTGTGATCGGCGGCGGGAGAATTTTCAACGAGGCGATAGCACATCCCGACTGCACGAAGCTCTACATCACGGAAATAGATGGCGTATTCAACTGCGATACGTTTTTCCCTGCATTTTCGAAAGAAGATTTCAAGGAAATATCCAGGTCGGAGACTCATACCGAGAACGGAATTTCGTTTCAGTTCGTGGTATATGAACGCGGAGCGTTAGAGGGCGGAATCCCCCCGCAATAGCTATCATATCAAAAGTGTCCCCCCGTTTTTCCTCAGCCAGGCTTTGGACTTTTTATAATCCGGGGCGCTACGCGACACGAGATCCCAGAAGCGCGGTGAATGGTTCATTTCTTTGAGATGGCAAAGCTCATGTATCAGAAGGTAATCCACGATCTCGCGCGGCGCCATGATCACTCTCCAGTTGAAATTCAAATTGCCTTTTGAGGAGCACGATCCAAATCGTGTGGACTGATCTTTGATACGCACCGATCGATAGCGAAATCCGTAATGATCATCATTTATTTCACCCAGCCGTTTCTGAAAATATGTTTTCGCCATATCTTTGTATGCATGCTCGACTGTTTTTTTTCCCTCCGTCACCAAGGTATCGACAGGTAGGCAATGAGGTACATGAAGCAACAAAAGATTCTCTCCACCGAACACCGCATGCATTTTTTTGTGCGAAGATGGAACCATGCGTAGCAGATATGTTTCACCCAAAAGCAAAAACGGTTCATTTT
>CAYHQD010000048.1:0-8035 GCA_964358905.1 uncultured Candidatus Peribacteria bacterium | reverse complement strand
GTCTGCCTCGCCGCCAAGGCGGGACGTACCGCGTGCAGACCATCGATGATTTGGGATTATCTTTTGAAGTAATAAAAAAACTCAAGGAACTAAAGGGGAAAAATATAGATATAAATAAAACTTTGTTGGAGTTTTTGACTTTGACGGAAGAAGAGCGAAAAACGGAGTTGGAGAAAAGAAAAGAAGAAATCACCAGAAAACAACTGGAAAAAGCTAAAGCAAAAGCGGAGAAAAATGGCAAAGAAAATGATGACGAAGCTGTAGTAAGAGAAAAGAAGCATGGCGAGCGTGGCAAAGTAAAAGCTGGAGCCACGAGGCACGTCCCCGCTGAAGTGAAAGCAATTATCAAAGAGGAATTTGGTGACGCATGCTCGATGCCCGATTGCGCGAAAACCGCTGATCACCTTCATCACAAAGTCCCGTTTGCACTCATAAAAAACCACTTGCCGAATCTGATCGCGCCACTCTGCAAAAACCACCATGATATTGCGCATGCGATGGATGTGCGAAGCGTTGAGATGAAGATGATGGGTGGTTAAGTGTCTGGACAAGTTGAGTTGAGACTGTGGAAGACAAAGAAAACGCACTAGCGTGCGTGGGGAAAACGCACTGACGTGCGTGGACGTGCGTTGGCGCTTCACTTCGTTTCGTGCTTCCCGATCAAACTAAACACCAGAAATGCGAGTGCGGGGAGTGAGAACCACCAATTGTAATGGTCGACCATCAGTCGCACGAGTTGCGATTGGTTGCGGATATCGGCAATAGCGGAGGCTTCGATGCCCGGTCCTCCACCGATGAGCGAGGTGCCGGATATAAATATAAGTATGGTGGAGATGATCAGTCCAGCGCAGAGTACCGCGAATACAAACGTCATAATCACATTTACAAACCCACTACCTTCAGCCATGTTCACAGCGAATCCGCCTTTTATGGTGAGAAAAACGGTCACAAGTACAAACAGGAGCACTTTGCCCAGCACAAATATATCTTCCCCCACAAATTTCAAAAATACCTCTACCAAAGGACTGACTCCCCTCAAGTGAAACTCGATCAAATTACCGAAACCATCGGCGAAAAGCAGTGCGATATAAGCACAGAGGAGGATTTTGATCGTCTGTGTTTTCCCAACGATAAAACTGTACGCAACGATGATTGCGAAGAATATGGTGATAAAGAGGTCCCATGAGAGTACTATTTCCATATTATTTGTGTCTGTTTTATAGTAAGAGAGTAATACAAGTGCATGCCAGACGCAAGAGATCAATAAAGAGATCAATACGAGAAAGACGCTTCGCTTCGCTACGCGTCTAGGAAAACAGCCCCTTCTTCTTTTCTATATGTAATCCGGCCTCGTTGGCTAACTCCATATAATATTCCTGCTCTTTGCGAGAAAGTTTTTTTGGAATTTCCAGGAGTACTTCCACATAGTGATCGCCGCGTTTGTCGAGATGTCCCAGGTGCGGCATGCCGTATCCCGTGAGTTTAAACTTTTTATGGCTTTCCGTGCCGGCGGGAATTTTTAAACTGACTTTTCCATGTACCGTCTCAACTGTAACTTCATCCCCGAGAATCGCTTCAAGCACATGCACGCGCACCGTACTGAAAATATCATTTCCCTTTCGCATAAATTGCGGATGTTCCTTCACGCGCACATGTATATAAAGGTCTCCACTCTCACCGCCGCTGATGCCTGCTTCGCCCTTGCCTTCAACACGAATCGTAGATCCGTTGTCCACGCCAGCTGGGATTTTGACCGTCAGTGTTTCCGATTGATTGACACGGCTTTGTCCTTTGCATGAGGGACACACTTTTTCTGGAATTTCTCCTTCACCTTCACACGCACCGCATGCGGTAACCGTACTCACCTGTCCGAGAATGGTATTTTGTATTTTACGAACTTGGCCGCTCCCTTTGCATGCCGTACAGGTGGTCATGCGGCTCCCGGGCGCATAGCGCGTTCCCTTGCAAGTGGGGCACACGCTCGGTTTGCTTATCTCCAAGCCGCGCGTAGTACCAATAACCGCTTCTTCAAAGCGAATTTCCACGAGTGCCTCTATATCATTTCCTCTTCGAGGCCCATATTTGCGTTTATGGCTCGTTCGACCCCCGCCACCGAAGAATGACTCGAAAATGTCCGAAAAACCTCCCATATTCTCAAAGCCGCCCCCACCTTGTGAGAAGCCGCTGAATCCATTGAAGCCACCATGGGAACCCTGGGAAGCGCCGGCGAAGCCGGCGTTGCCAAACGTATCGTACTGCTGACGCTTTTGTTTGTCGGATAATACTTCATACGCCTCAGACGCTTCCTTGAAACGTGATTCTGCGGACTTATCTCCTGGATTTTTGTCGGGATGAAACTTCTGTGCGACCTTACGATAGGCTTTTTTCACCTCGTCTTCGCTCGCATTTCGCTCAACGCCGAGAGCTTTATAGTAATCTTTTGACATGCGGAAATCATACGAGAATGGCACGCAAGATACAAGTTTATTTAAATAATAATTTCAGTGAAAGTCAAACTAAATGATGTGTAGGTGCGCTTAATTCGCCACTATAAACGCGTAATGAAATCTGATTAATCAAGATTTACATGCGAAAACACGTGTTGATTAATCAAATGTATAGTCCACGCGCGCCTGATAAGGCGCGCGCTTCTCCTGTTGACATGATGTATAGGCGTAATTTCGGCTTAATGATGAATAAAAGTGCGTTTTGACTAATCAAGTTTTTTCACCCTATTTCCACGCCGTTTTTTGAGTAGTCGGCGCATGCCTCGCGCACTATTTCCGATTAGTCGAACGTTCGTTTGATGTAGGTGTTGTATAGGCGATTTTTATTTTCAAGAAGCGGAAATTTAAGATTCGACTACTCAGGCGTTTTAAGAGAAAATCGGCCACCTCTCATCCGAGTGCATTCGTATCATTCCGATTATACGAAAAATAGTGTTGATTTGTGTTTGGATTTTGTATAACCTACCGAAGGTATCTTTGTAAGCCCGCATAAAACGCTTACACAAGACGAAAATCGTATAAGAAACTTGTAACATTTTAGTTTCGCGTACGTTATATGGCTATGAACTGAAGTGGATTCGAAGAATTTCGCGCATAAACCGTATTCATTCCGCATAATTGTGTTCTTTGAAAACCAGGCTACACATTCGTACCAACGAATGTGCGCATGCGTATGAAAAACGTATGTGTAAAAGATGACGAATTCGAGAGGTCTTATATACCTTATTATATATACAAGTTATTTTTACATTTAATTTTTACATTTATTTTCCCTTCTTTTTTATTTCTTAACCCGACTAACGTATGGGTTCACTACGCAAGGCAATTGCGAGTGTGAGTCTGTTTGCCCTTATCTTCACGATAACCGGCTTCAGTACAATCGCTCGCGCTTTCGTTGATGTACCATCAGGCGCTTACTATGAGTCAGCACTTGAATGGGCAGTAGCGGAAGGCGTTGTAGACGACGCATCGAATTTCCGTCCGGGTGACGACATGAATCGTGCAGAAATGGCCAGAATGGTCACTGCCGCTCTTGGAGTTGCTATGGACACCTCAGCAGGTCCATCTTTTGTGGATGTTGCTGAAGGACAATGGTACTACCCCTATGTAGAAACCGGAGTAGCCAACGGTCTGTTCATAGGTTATACCGATGCAGACGGTTTGCCAACCGGCAACTACGGACCTGGTGACAAGGCCACCCGTGGAGCTGTAGTTAAAGTCCTTATGCTCGCATACGGATTCGACATGATGGAATGTGACTCCACATTCTCCGATGTTGACTACAGTGCATGGTATGGTCCTTACATGGACAGCGCATGTTACTATGGAATCGTAACTCAGGGTCGCCCAGGCGAGCGTGTAAACCGAGCTGAATTTGTAACTATGCTCTCTCGTGCGGCTAACTATGAAGCCGAAGAAGTGGTTATAGATGAAGACGTAGAAGACATCGATGAGGAGGAGGAGGTTGTGCTTCCCGCTTCCGAAGGTACTCTTACCGTAGCGGTAGCTCCTTCCACTGCGATGCCAGCTACCATCCCTGCGGATGCGGCATCTATCGACTATGCTACATTTGCCTTCACCGCAACCGGTGATGATGTGGCGGTTAACGGTATGACCATGTGGAGAGACGGTCTTGGTTCACACGAAGACTTCTCAGAAGTATGGGTTTCCGTTGACGGCTTCAAGGTAGGTTCTGAAAGATCAATCAATTCCGACCAGAATGCAGTTCTCAATCTTTCTCGTGACTACATAGTAGTCCCAGCGGGGGAGACTGTACTCGTAGATCTCAAAGCATCTATGGGATCAGCAGTAGGAGCTAACCGCTCCAATCGACTTGGTTTCCGTTCAGCGGCTGATATTGACACCAATGCGGCTTCCGTATCAGGAAGCTTCCCAACATATGGTAACTACATGACTACTTCTTCATATACCGTTGGTAGCGCCATCTTCTCAAACGATGGTTCTGCAACTACGGTTGATGTCGGAGATGTTCAGGTTATCGTGGGAGAATTCCAGGTAGAAAACTCAAGCACTACAAATGAAGATTTCGTACTCGCAAACGTTGACTTTGAAATCAACGGTACCGGAAGCTACGACAGTCTTGCAAATGCTCAGCTTTACTATCTCGGAGAAGTTGTTTCAGATTCACTTACTCCATTCGATGATCATCTTCGATTCACTTGGAACGATGGAGGATTCCTCCTCGAAGACGGTGATACCGAAGACTTCGAAGTCAAGGCCGATGTCGTGAAGGGAGATGATGCCGATACAATTCAACTCCAGCTCGACGAAGACAATGATTTGACTACGTATGTGGCAAACACCGATTACAACTACGCGGTTAATGTAAATAGAACCAGCCCTACTACAGGTCTTCTCTCTATATACACTATCAACGCAGGTACGATCACGTTTGCTCGTCACGCTTCTTCACCTTCATCAACGGAAATCACCAACGATATCGATGGTGTTACTTTCCTCGTTGCACAGGTGACGATCGGAGAAGACGTAAAAATGAAGGAAACTCGCGTATACCTCGATGGTACATTCACTACGGGAACTGACGGTACTACCGCCATCACCACGGCACAATGTTCCACTGAGGCTACGTTTATCGCAGTACTCGATGACAAGATCGATGACGTGAAGGTATGGGACGGATCTCGTCTCGTAGCCGGAGGTCAGACTACTCTTGCCGACTTCGGTACCCCTACACTAGCTTCCGGTACTTGTACTATCGCGGATGCGTACTACTCATTCACCGATAACTACGATCTCGCGGCAGGTACTCACCTTCTCTCTGTAACCGCTGACGTAAGTCAGTATATGGCCGCAGACGAAACGGCATCACTCTCACTCGACAATGCTCCATCAGGCTGGATATCAGCGGAGTATATCGTGAGCGGAGATGATGTTGTTGCCGGTGACGTAAACGGTTCAGCATCAGGTTCTACATTTACTATCGAATCTTCAACCCTCACTCTTTCTCGTCAGGACGGTTTCGCAACTGATGAAGATATCGTGAAGGGATCTCAGGATATCGTGCTCCTCACTTTCAAGCTCGAGAACAACGATGCGGGCGATGCGAGAGTGACTGACATGGATATTCAAGATGGTTCGACTTTGGATGCCGACGGGACTTTGATCACGGGAATTGGTATCTACGAAAGTGGAACCAATGAACTCATCGTGAATTCACTTCAGGATCTCGGTTCAGATGACATCGCTCAATTCGACGGTCTTTCTTACGTGGTTCCAAGTGGCGGATTTGTGCTCCTCGATGTACGCGGAACACTTTCCACTTCATGGGCTGTCGCAAGCGATCTCGATCTCTTCGTTACCGGATTGGGAGCTAAGGATGTGAACAACAATGACGCTACTATCACTTACCCTGATTGTACCGCGGCATCTTGTACCACTCTCAATGCACTCGCATTCGCAAGCTTCGATGTAAACGACTCCGCACAAGTTACTCTCGCATTCGACTATCGTAACGATGCGGATTACACCGAACTTCAAACACCTACCGGAACGTGTTCCGACGGTTCATGTGCGGTAACCGTAGCTCAGCTTGAGTTCCACGCCATCTTCGATGATGTGCTTCTCAAGAGACTCGTACTTTCCAACGATGATAACTCATCTACATACAATCAACGCTTTGGAACATTCTTCCTCGTTGATGCGCAGACAGGTGATATCATCACTACCGGATCTATGAGTGACGCGGGAAGCACTGCTGACGGTACTATCACGTTCAGCGGATTTACATACGAAATCCCACGTGATGAATACTTCAATGTAAACGTGCTTGCTCAGATCCAGAATATCAATCAGGCTTCTCAGACCGGTGCATTTGCACTCCTATACATGGCGGATCCTACTGCAACCACTGGAACTTCAATCGAGCTCGTTTCCGATGCGACAGGTTCTAACATCGCGGTAACGGATACCGGCGTCTTCACGAACAGTGCGGACGATGGAGACACGGCTCAACAGCAACATATCGCTCGTAGATCTATCCCTGAAGTTACCTACAACAATGATAACATTGCTACCAGTATTTCCGGTACGGTAACCAACAAGGAGGTCTACAAGTTCACCATTGTGGCGAACGACGCGGGTGATATCGAATGGGAGCACGTGACCTTCGACGTTACCGAGACTGCAGGTATGGTTTCCTCGGCTTACAAACTCTACGTATCAGGACAGTCCACCGCGCTCAATACGACTGCGGTTTCGGTTGCATCCGGAGAAGTGGAAATCACTCCTGACAACGTACAGTCTATCCAAGCCGGAGCTCAGACTACCTACGTATTGAAGGCTACATTGACCATAAGTTCTGCGACTACCTCACAGACACTCTCTATTGAGTTGACAGCTCAGGACGATACGGCGCTTACTTCAGCTGCCGTTGCAACTCTTAACGGTGCCACTGCTTGTAACAGTACGACTTGTGACTTCGTTTGGTCTGATAAAGCGGCTCAGTCTCATGGGGTTACTACTACGGACTGGACTACCGGTTACCAAGTTGACTCATTCGATGTCGAAACAGTCAACATTGGATACCAAGGTACAGGCTGATAACCACTACGCATGAGCGAAGCGAATGCGCGAATTGCATTCAACACACTTAGGGCTTAACGCAAGTTGACCCGAAGTGATGACTCGAAGAGCCCCCTTCCGAAAGGAAGGGGGCTCTTTTGCTTGTGTACTGCGAAGTGTACTGCGAAGTGAAACGGAGCAGTTTCCCCACCCCTCTTCCGACTTAATTTGCCGTGATCTCTATAGACTCATAGCGTAGCTATTCTGTGAGCGCGGATCACGAAGGTTGAATCCTCATCTGAATCCGCTATAATCACCTGGCAAATATATAATCTATGTCAAAGAAAATTCTTATCACCGGCGGTGCGGGATTTATAGGCTCGAACTTTACACATTACTATGTGAGCAAGCACCCGGATGTGGAGGTTGTCGTGCTCGATAAACTGACCTATGCGGGTAATAAGGAGAATCTTGCCGGGCTGTATGCGGGCCCGCATCCGAATCAACATTTCAAGTTCATCCAAGGTGATATCGCGGATGAGCCATTTATTTTCGCATTATTCGAGGCCGAAAAGTTTGATACCGTGGTGAATTTTGCCGCGGAGACACATGTGGACAAAAGCATCGTAGAACCAAGCGAATTTATCCGAACCAACATCGTGGGCACGCACGTACTTCTAAAAGCCGCACAGGCATACGGAGTACAGCGATTTCATCAGATTTCTACAGATGAGGTGTACGGCGATCTGGGAAGCTTTGTCGACATAGATCTGGGAAAAGGGGAAATTGGCTCCGCTTACGCTACGCCAAGGTTCTCCGAAACTACCCCCTACGCTCCCAATTCCCCATATAGCGCCTCGAAGGCGGCGGCGGATATGCTCGTTCGCGCGTATTTTCGGACTTACGGCCTGCCGGTGACCATCAGCAACTGTTCGAACAATTACGGTCCGTATCAATATCCCGAGAAGCTGATTCCTTACGCATAT
>CAYHQD010000047.1:0-8392 GCA_964358905.1 uncultured Candidatus Peribacteria bacterium | reverse complement strand
GAGCAGTTCTTTTACAAATGGGCCTGTAGCTCAGTGGTTAGAGCAGTCGGCTTAAAGGTACGGCGCTAACTCGTGCTGTGGATACTCATAGCATGTCATGCGTCAAAATCAATGGGCAATTCGAGCAGTAATGTCCGAATGTAAATCTGTCAAATTCGGGGAAACCTTCCGGGTAAATTTATTACCCAATGGCAATCCCGAGCCAAGCCCCGACATGTCGTGGAAGGTGTAGAGACTAGACGGCAGACCCCGATTCAATCGGGAGAAGGTATAGTCCAGACTACAAACTCGAAAGAGGTCGTGAAAACGATAGTAAGATGCATAACCGATTGGTCCCTGGTTCAATCCCAGGCAGGCCCACCATACTGTGCGAATCCCGCCAATGCGGGATGAAGTACAGTGAACCCTTCCCAACAAAGCCGCTTAATTTTTGCATATGTCTTTTCACGAAGTGATAGGCTATTCTCTCACTTCAGCGATTCCAAATAGCAGTTTTCGCAATACACTATCTCCGGTCGGTTCGGAGCATAGGTGGTTTTTATAGGTGCGTTGCACTGCGCGCATGTGCGATCGTATAATTTGCGCGGATTTATTTTCTCTTTTCTTTCAAAATGCCGACAATCGTGACAGAAGGTTGGTATGGGCAATTTTTCTCTGCGATAGAATTTGAGTTCCCAAGGAGTGATCTTGAAAAATGCACCATCCTTTTCACATGCGAGCACCCATTTACATATATCGTCGGAAATATCCACGATACTGCCCGGCACATCTTTTGCGGGAATATATTTGAGCCCTTCGGGCTTCACCTTTACATAGTCGTTCCAGTTACACTTTTTTTTCAATGCATCTTCTCGGGTCAATGGGAAATACTCCTGCGCCATCGTGTCGTTGTACCCAAACACAGAGAGTTCTATGGGAAAGAACTCTCCGAATTCCCCTGTCTTTTTCATCTGCTCAATTATTCTTGGGACAAGCTTCTCATACTCTTCCTTCGTATACTGCTTATTTAAAATACAATACTTCTTTCGAATCAAACCCACACATCCAAAAAGATGTTCGACATTCATACAAAAATCACAGTAGAAAAGTTCCGATGCCTTGGAACATTTATTGGAAAATTGCACATTTGTACTCTGATAAGTGGCAATGCATTCATATACGAAATTCGTATCCATTCCCGTATTGAAACAATCGACGCTGTTATTTGCCACCCCGTCCCAGATAAAGCGACAATTTTCCGAATTCATCATATCAAAACAATCCGTGCAATTCTTTGAATCGGAAAGATAATCTCCTCTGCAATCCTCACAGTTCTGCATTTCCAAGTTGAGATGCGGGGTTTGTATCCGCAGTGCTTCCAACTTAACTTTCGCCTCTTTTATATTGTCACGTGAGAGAGTGAAATCCTTCATAAATTCCTCGAATTTTTCTTTTCCTACTTTCTGATTGTAAAGGTAGTACTCTTTTTGACGAAGTCCCACACAACCAAAACAATTTTTACAGCTCTTCATATCTTCACAGAAAAAACAATCACTTATACCGGTGCAGTTGAAACACCAAAAACAATGATATGCACCGAAGACTTTTGTACATTCATAACAAAGTTCGGAGCTAAGAGTCCAGAACACATCCATACAATCTCTAGACCCCAAACCGAATGTCGTACAATAATGACAATCCTCCGCCTGCCCCCCGTTGAAACACAGATAACAATTCCGAGAGCCCCCAAGATCGTTGCCATATTCGCTGTTTTCGCAGTTGTCATTTTGCAAACTTATACGCGGCACCTGTAACGATAATTCTCGAAATTGCGCAAAAAACGGACGACTGAAGTCAAATTCTTTTCCATAAGAAAGCGCATCCCACACATCCGACCACCATACTTTCTGATCGTAGATTTTATACGGACTGCTCGGCGGATATACGGAGATTATTTCCACTCCCGACAAATCGCATTTCCGTTTGTAAAGATTTCGCTCATTACGAAATGAAGTTCGCCTCTGCATCCTGCAATCTGGACAGAGCGTTGGCGGTGGCACATTCATTTTTTCGTAAAAAGCCTCATCTTCTGCGGCAATGCGAAATGACAATGCACACGACCTACAATTCTTTTGAGCCAGTGTATTCATGATTTACAAAAAGTTATTCCAGTCTAGCACGCGGAATACCAAAAGTAAAAAAATTATGAGCGGGACGTGGACGAGATAGATGATGAGGGAGTGGCGGCCGAGGTAAAGCAGAGGAGAAAATAATCTAACCAACGGCTGAAATACAGGTATGTGGATTTTGTGTGTAAAACGAGAATTGTATACAAGATGTCCGATGACAATACCGAATCCGGTTACTGCACTCCATGGCAACAGCGAAAAATAATCAATGGCAGCTCCTCTTCCTTGCTCCGCCAGGCCGATCGCATACCACAGATAGTACAGAGGTGCTTCAGTGGTGACGGTTTCTTTCAATAGAGGTGTGAGAAGAAGGATGCAAAAACTTAGCCCTAACGCGCGAGTCGGACGATGCACGAGATAACGAAACAGAAAAATATTCACCGCAAGTAAATGTAAAATGCCGAAACGCACAAAACGTTCTCCGACAAACATATAGGTGACAAGTGTCACTCCATAGGCGATACCAATCAGGATGAGCGCACGCTTTAAATTTTTTTTAAAGAAAATAGTGGATGGTTTAGACGCAGATATAGAATTCGACTTAAGATATGAAAACACCAAACCAACCCCTACTCCACCGATAAAAATAAACTGTACGGTACGCGCAAGCACGAGAAAAAATCCGCTATACATATCATTCGACACTATGTCGTAAAAGTTTAGGATGTAAAAAAAATGAAAGACAATCATACCGACTACCGCCAAGCCTTTCAGCAAATCCATTTCCAAATGACGTGTTGTCGTACTCATAGTCTTGGTATAATGCTTACGATGCAAAAAAAGAATACCATATTTACCGGTCAGTTGCTCGAAATTGAAACGTGGGAACAAACACTGCGAAACGGCAGGGTGACGAAATTCGAGCGCGTGGTACGAAAACCCACCGTATCCATCATCGCGAAAGATGGGGGATATATATATTTCATTCGGGAATATCGCTACGAGAAAGAATGCGTTGTGGAAAAATTTCCGGCAGGCTTCGTCGATGAAGGAGAACGTATCGAGGATGCGGCTCAGCGTGAGTTGCAAGAAGAGATGGGGCTTAAGGCGGGCAAACTTACGTTGATTGCGAAGACAGAACCGCTGTCCACCTTTCATTTTCCGGAATTTGTCTTTCTTGCGGAAGATCTCACCCCAAGCAAACTACCCTGCGACGACGGAGAAGAAATTCTGGAAGTAAAAAAATCCACCATACCTGAAATAGGACGTAAAATTATCAATGATGAATTCTACTATTCTTTCACCAGCTTCATCTTCTTGAAATACTTCTGGGAAGATCTATAACCAACCCTTCACATTTAACCCCGCACGCGCGGCACTCTCTTCGGCTTCCTGTTTGCTCGCGCCCGTGCCTTCGGCGACAGCCGTCTGTCCGATGTATATCCCCACGGTGAATACCTTTGCATGATCGGGACCAACTTCGCGGAGCACTTTGTAATGAGGTGTCACATTCTCCAACTCCTGAGATCTTTCTTGAAAATGTGTCTTCGCATCGAGATACAGGCCATCGCTTATGATCTCTTCCAGAGTCACTAGAATCCATTCTTGTATAAATTTTTTACTCACATCGAATCCATGATCAAGAAATATAGCACCTATCGTAGCTTCCACTGTATTTGCCAAAATATAATGCTTATTGCGACCGCCCGACGCCTCCTCGCCTTTGCTCAAATAGAGATAATCTCCGATCCCGATTTTTTTACCCACTTGCGCCAGATTCGCACCACGGACAACTGCAGAACGAAAACTCGTTAACACTCCTTCGTCTTTCGTCGGGAATCGCTCAAACAGATATGCGGTGACCACCAATTCAAGCACTGCATCACCGAGAAATTCCAACCGTTCATTGCTCAGCTTATCCCCATGCTCGTTCAAATACGAACGATGCACGAGCGCACAATCAAGAAGCGCCCTATCATGAAATTTCACACCTAGCTTTTTTTCCAACTTTGAGAGGTCTACCATACAAATATATATTACAAAAGACTGTATTCGGTTTTATGGTGCATCACATTGCTCAGCACACCATTGATAAACTTTGAATTATTATAACCGCCGAACTCTTTTGAAAGCTCCACCGCTTCATTTATCGCGACGAGATCCGGCACCTCATCATGGTACATGATTTCATATATTCCGATCTCCAACACCACCAGATCGAGTAAAGCAATCTTGTCCATGGGCCATTCGGGCGCCGCTTCAACAACGATTTTTTGAATGGATTCCCGATGCTTCATCACTCCTTTCAATGTTTTTTCAGCAAATGACACATCATATACTTCGTCGCCAAATTCGTTTACCACATACGCTAAAACAGTCTCCGGATTTCCTCCATGAGCCTCGAGTGCAAAAAGAGCTTGCGTCACGAGAACTCTCGACTTATGTCTCAGAGACTGATTCATATCAATGAACAAATGGAATGGGAGAAACGCATCGAAGATGCGTTATGCCTTAATCTTTGTCACCTTATCATCGGGAGACTTTATCTTTAAAACCTGTCGTCCACGATACATACCGCACGCAGTACATACATGATGTGACAGACGCTTTACTCCGCAATTATCACAAGGCACTAAACGTACACCATCCAGCAGTTTCTTTACCGTCTTCGCTCTAAACGCGCTATGACGGATTCTGGTATGGGATTTCGAGGTTTTTCGTTTGGGTACCGGATGCTTAGCCATGATTCAAAATTTAAAAGCCGCCCAAGATTACCGAACATAGCCTGCAATTGCAAGCCGAATTACGACGCACTTCGGTGCGCGCTCCGATAAAAGTTTTCTTTCAATTTCTCCTCAGCGCGCCCATAAGTCTGAGGATGGAAATGAAGAGATTAAATATATCCAGATAGAGCATGAGAGCTCCGTCTATATAACGATCTTCCGAGAAAGAGCGAATCTTCTGTACGTCATGCATTACGAAGCCACTGAAGAGCAGGACACCGAAACCTGCATATATCATCTCAAATGTATTACTCCAGGGGAAGAAAATACCGATAATGCCCACGATCAACATACCGATAATACCGAGGAGGAGAAACCCTCTCATGCCGCTCAAATTTCTATGAGTTGTACGACCGATGATAGCGCCCGCGGTAAACATAAGAGTCGTGGCGATAAGTGCTTTCACGATGATGTCGTATCCGCCGAATTCCAGCGCGAAAGAATAAATCAAAGGCACTACGGTGATACCGCTCAAGAGCGCAAAAAGCGCGAAGAGAATATAGTTCATTGGATGTATCGTACTCCATTTGCGGGAAGTAAAGATGAGAAGAAGTTCCGCCCCGAATATCACCCACATAAGCCATGGCATCTGCATGATCACGCCCATCACAACTGAGGTGCCGAAATAAACTCCCAGACCGGATACGAGGATCGCAAGTCCGAAGAAAAAATATACCTTGTCGAGAAACGCACCCGTGTGAAGAGATTGCACTCCCGAAGAAATCTCATTGTTCATATGCCATCATTAAAGAATACCGCTCCCATTTTACTTGGTGACAGTAAAAATGCAATATGCGTGAAGGGAAATATATGTGCAATGCGTATATGAGAAACGGGGCTCCCCGACTTTTTCGGAGATACCCCGCTACTCCTTCCTGATCTTTTTTTAGAAGTCCATTTCAAACTCGCTTGCACCCGCTTTTTCGCTGACATTGCTGAGCATCTTCGCAACCTCGGCACGGTTGATAGGATCTCCGACCCTAAAGAGGTCGTTTTTGTCCACCACTCCATTCGATACCGCCCATTGTACGGCCTTAAATGATGGATTGCTCGTCGGTACATCCTTGAAGATTTGCTCAGACGGCACATCCACCATGGAAGGAGCAAATGATTCCACGATCATCCTGATCGCCTCACCACGATTGAGCGGTTGCGAAGGTTTGCTCGGCATCCATACGCCATGTGACTTCAACGCAGCCATATACGGTTCGTACCATTCGCCCACCACCGATGTATCACCGCCACCGAATACAAACTCGGCAAGTATTTTCGACATCTCTGCGGCATTGATCTGGTTGCCCGGACGCGCGCTTCCATCTTCGTATCCGCTTATCGCACCTTTCTCATTCATCTCGTCCAAGTATTCATAATGCCAATCACCGTCATCCGCATCTTTGAAGGTAATTTCACCTTCCGCGAATTTATTTTTTCGGGACTCATCCATAAGGGGTTTCAAGAATGACTCGTTGAAATTTTTCACGTCTTGCACGGTCAGCGTCTCACGTGTGATAAATTCGTCCAATTTCTCTGCTAATTTCCCATTGGACTTATCGTCGAAGTTATAAGTGAGTACATCCCCCTTGATTTCTTCCAGAAGTCCACTAGCCGCCTTCAGCTCCGAAACTTTCTCTTCAAAGACTTCAAACTCAGAAGCGATATCCTGTTTGCGTTTCATGAATTTGTCGAAGTCTTTTACGTTGCGTGCACTTCTTTCGAGCAAGTCTTTCTGATCACGACCAAGCTCTTCACTCATACGTGCAAATTCTTCGAGGGCTCCCTCATTTGCGAAGAAAAATTTTTTGAGAAGCACCTTTGCATCATCGCCGGACATTTCATCTATGAGTTTGCTCACTTCTTCGGACTGTACGGATGCATGTTGTTTAAACTGTTCTTTCTCATCAGGTGTAAAACCGCCTTCGAACATCACTGTGGAGCGAAGCGCAGCAGCATCTCCCTCTTCAGAAGGCACTCTTTCATCAAATGATTCGGCACGTGGAGCCATTCGTTCATCTTTGAAATCATCATCCTCCTCCTCATCCCCATTAAATCCCTCCTCTATACCCGCTTCCTCCATCGCACTCATGAATGCCTGCTCGAGTCCACCCATTTTTTCCATCACCAACTCCACCTTTTTATCATCTCCCTCTTCCTGGGCTTTTTCACCTATCGACACTATTTCATACCCCCTCTTGATAAGACCTCGTAACTTGCTCACATCGTATCCCGCCTCTTCCCACTCCGCAACCATCACCTCGCCTTCACCAAGCGCTTCTCTGACTTCGAAGAAGAAATCCTCGTCGTAATTCTCACGTTGATTTTCATGCAATTTTTCCCATGCTTCCTGATCCAAGACTTCCCAAGGTCGCATCTCGTTCAATGCTTCACGCGCATCTTGAAATGTGTCGTGCAGATCTCCAAATTTCTCTATAAACCCGAACACCTCATCACCGGTTGATGCACTTTCGGCACTCTTGATAAGCCCCATGAGCTGCTCTTTGAGAGAGAGCAATTCAGAAACGGCTGATTTTAATTCACTCAGTACCGTCTCAACTTTTGGATCAGGGTCTACACCTACACGAGCCGCCTCATCTTCGTATTCCTTCACATTTGACTCAAAATCGCGAAGCATCCTCTTGGTACCGTGCGCATCTAATCGTATCCAGATACTGTCTCGTTTGAGGTTGAACACTTCGAGTCTTGAACTGCAAAGATCAAATACATCTTCATCTCCCCCTACCGCAATGCTCTCACAATTCGAGAACTCAGCGCTGAACTCATCTGCAAGTCTCTTCGCCGTATCAAGCACCTCAACAAGTTCACCGATCAACATTTCTTTGTCAGTAGTGCCGCGCGTACGCTGAATGTCGCGCTTCATAAATTTCACTCGTTTCTCCACATCCTTCACCACTCGCTCAAATTCCTTCTCCATGTAGCTGAATCTTTCCAACTCTCGACCAAGATCCTGGTCGCCTTCGTCTTCCCAGTCCATTTCACCATTATCCTCCCATTCATCCCCACCCTCTTCTCCGTTGTCCCAATTCTCCCCGTCATTGTTTTCTTGATAGTCGTTCCATTCATCTCCGCCTTCATCTCCATTGTCCCAATTCTCCCCGTCATTAAATTTCATTTCTTCAACGGGTCTCATTTTTCTGTCGCCGCGCTGTTCATCCCTCTGCACACCTCCCTCAAACCTATCATCCATCTTGCGTTCATCGCGTCGCATATCTTTGTTACCACTGTCGTTCATACCGCCATCTTGCATATTCTTATCTCCTTTTTCATTCCTGCCACCGTCCTGCATATTCGGACCTCGGCGATCTTCGCGTTTCATATTTTTATCTCCTTTTTCATTCACACCACCGTCCTGCATATTCGGACCTCGGCGTTCATCACGCCCATCATCGTCCGGGCGCACTCTATCTGTGAATCCTCCATCTACATCATGGCGTCCTTCATCCATGGGTTCCCCATCCACACGTCCTTCATCCATGGGTTCCCCAT
>CAYHQD010000046.1:0-8694 GCA_964358905.1 uncultured Candidatus Peribacteria bacterium | reverse complement strand
GATATGACTACGAAGCTTGAAATTGATGTGAAAGCGACTCTTGGTAACGCCATGCCAGATAAGCTTACTTTGAACGTTTCACTCAAGGATAACGCCATCACTTCTCACAAAGTCGAATGCGGAGATACTCAAATAACAAAGCAACAGCAGGAGGATGTTAACGCTGTATTGGGAGGCAAAACGCTAGCGGATATTGACAAAGCTCTACTCACGCAAATCGCCGCTATTTTTGATACGGCAGCGAAAATTGAAGAGGAAGAAGAAGCCCCCGAAAATCCAAACGAATTTACGCTCGAAAATCTTTTCACACAGCTCACTTCAGCGGAAGATAAAGATGTGTTTCTCGCGGCAGTAAAAGATAAGGAACTCACCATTCCGATAGGTAGTAAAAGCAATGGAGAGGTACTGAAATGCAAAGTAGATAAAGTCGGGCTATTCACAAAAGGTGAAAAAATTGAATTCACAACAAATGACAATAAAGAAATCGAAGTCACTCAAAAAGGAGGGAAATTCAGTATTGAAACTGAAATAAGTGGGGTGAAGCAAGCGCTGAAATTTGACAAGAACGGCGGCCTTGAAGAAGTAAGGGTCGGTAATATGGTAATTAAGTACAAAAATGGCGAACCTGTCATCAGTGCAGGTAATAAACAGGCACAAGAATATATTTCACAAGGCAAAGATATGTTTGAAATGCTTGACGACTTTCTCTCCCAATTTCAAGAAATCATAGATGTGGTACTTGGATTTCTCGGTGAAGCACCCAAATCGGAGGGGGGGCGATTAACTTATTTTGTACTGCGCAATGGCATCGGCCTTGGCAATCAAAAAATGCTTGCGGAAGTAACCGCGGATGAGTTTTTGAAAATGTCCGAAGGCAAAAGTTCAGTCGCAATGCTTAGCAAGTTGGAAGATGCCGGATTCAAAGTCGGAGGCGCGCGCGGTATCCACCGTCTCAATATTATGGCGCATATAAAAAGTACATAGGAAAAAGATACAACCAACAGGGGAACTCACAAAAAATAGTTGCTTAGCGAAGCTCTCATTTCACTAGAAGTCATAGGCCCAAAGGGAGAATATGCGGGCAAGAAATCTAAAAAGCCGGAGGAAGAAAAAGAAGAGGAGGAGCAGAAAGTTGAAACATTGCCGATTGGCGAAAGACCTCTTAGCGAAGATTCGGCATACTCTGCCAAACTTACCGAGATGACCGAAAAATTGTCCAAAGAGGAAGTAAAACTAAATGATACACCGGATGCGCCAAAAGTAACATTCCGTGCATTTGATGAAAAAAAAGGCAATGCAATAGAAAAGCCAAACGAAGGACAAATCGATACTTTAAAAAAGTCAATCACCTCATTCCTTCAAACAAAGCTGAGCGAGATTGATGGGCAACAGATCACAAGTTCAGTTGCAAATATGTTCGGACTCACGGATACGGATTTCAAGCTTCTCGCACAATATTTACATGAGCCGGCAGCGGGAGCTTATAACGGTGATAAATTCGCACTCGCTCAAGCCTATGGCCTTGATGCCACACAAGCACAAAAATATACCGTAGCCGACATTTTCGTCGCGCGTAGCATAGGTACGTAACCGGCATAAGCTTAGAAGGCTAAAAATCTGTAGATAAGCGTATTGTGGCGTGATAATATAGTCGTGTCATTCTATGTCACATTTAAGTATATGCAAAAAAAGGTACGACTTTCACAAAGATTGGAGAATTTTATCAAGACTGTAAAATTGATAGAAAAAGCTGCGGCTATAAAAAATCCGACTGAAATTGAGCAAGGAGGCATGGTGAAATACTTTGAACTTTCCTTTGAACTCGCATGGAAATTGTTAAAAGATCGTCTAGAAATCGATGGATTCGATCTCTCCTCACCCAGAGAAATAATAAAAAAATCAGCACAAGGAGGTTATATAGATAAAGGACGACTTTTTTTGGATATGCTTGATGCGCGAAATAAGGCAACTCACATATATTCAGGTAAAGAAGTTGCTAAACTTGAATCTGAAATTAAAAAAATGTATCTACCCGCACTCAAAAAATTACAAGAAAATTTACTTGATATATGAAAGCGAAATTTGGACTAACACGTGTCGATATGCATGACCTGGAACGCTCATTCCAGAAGTTTAAGAAAATTAAAAAAGTGGTTTTATTCGGTTCGAGGGCTATGGGAAATTTCAAACCCTATTCAGATATAGATCTGGCAATTGTAGAAAGTAAAGTGAGCTTTTCCGATACACTTCAAGCGCACTCGGAGATAGAAGAAGAAACAAATATTCCCTACTTCATTGACCTTTTAGACTATCGTACCATCACCAACGAAGAACTGAAAAAGCATATTGATGAGTACGGCAAAATAATTTATCAAAAAAAATGACTGATACCACATCACCATCGGCACACATCATCAACCTCCAAGGTGCACAGATGACCGGCGGAGCCACCGCTTCAGCGGGGCAAGCGAGTGCCGGCTCCCTCCCCGATCCGCTGGCTGAAAAACGCGCGAAATTTACGATACCCGAGGAAATTCAGAAAAAATATCCTGGACTTATCGATCTCATCCTCGTCACCGAGTCCATGACCGATGATGAACGCCAATACTGGTTTCAGATTCTTCCCGTAATGACAGAAGACCAGGTGAAAAAATTTGAGGACATTCTCAATACTGAGAAAAAACAATTGCAAAAACTCGACCAAGAATATGAAGATCAACTCAAAAAACTCAACGATCGCCACCTCATCGAATGGCAAGATTTTGAAACGCGTGAAAAACGCCGCGCGATAGAAAAAGCGGAAACATCAGCAAAAGCCGAGGATAAGGCAACGGAGGAATCGCTCTTGCAACAGTTGGATGATCTTTAAAAAGGGGGAAAGGGTGCACGCAAGTGCTACTGCACTTGCGTAGCCGTAACAATAAGTCTTCGTAAATTAGTCCCGATAGGCACACAGGTCATTAGCGTTAAGCGATAATCATCGGTTTGTTTAAGTACATCCACTTCATCCGGCTGAACTTCTTTTATGTTCGTCACTTTGTAGACATACCGTTTTTGATCACCTTTTTTACCACCGTAATACACCACTATTTCATCCCCGATTTCCACTTCAGTCAAGAGTGCAAACGCATCCTTGTACTCTCCTGGCGCCCAGAGATAATATGAACTGTGTCCTGTAAGGAATACATTGCCACGCTCTCCCGGCCTGGCGGTACCCGGGTATCTCACAACTCCTCCTTTCAACGCCTCCTGAATCGCGTCCTCTGTATCTTGCGGATTTTTGCTGTAAATTACTTTTTCATCCGCCACATTTCGCAGTGGAAGATTTCTGCCGATACGTGGAATTTCTATACGGTTATCATCTGGAGTCACCACGATATTGAGTGGCGACAATGAAGGTTGCTCACCGATACGCGTCTTTTCCTCTTCCGCGGCAATCATTTCACTTGGAGCGGCGGAAAGCGTTGCGTGTTTTATATGTGATTCACGCGCTTCACGTGCCTGGAAATAAGGTGCCGCAAAACTATCAGTCTTTATATAATTCGTACCGATCTCACTCATAGCTTCAATATTCGTCAGCAAAAACACGCCACCAAAAATCACGGCAAAGACCGTAAGAGTGCGCATGTGGTGCACGACAATGCGTCCGCCCTGTCCGAGTACAGCGATGACATGCAGTGAAAAAAGACGTACCCTACTCCATACCTTCGACCAGAAGGCAATTCCAGAGACTTCATACAACGGCTTCACCACTTGATTGGTCACTTGAGTGGAAATTGCTCGGACAGCTCGCTGTAATTGAGCCTTTCTCTCCTTCTTCAACCTCCATCTTTCCTGTAGTCGTTCGATGATTTGATCCATGTGAAGCACTTCCAGAGTACGACACTGGGTTTGTTGTATAACTTTCTTGATCGAAAATCGTGGTCTTACATTAAATGAAGAGAGAATTTTCGTATACCATGAAGTATGTTCAGGGAGGAGTGCATGTACATGTTTCACCACGGCGTCTCGCACATGCAAAAACTCCGAAAAAAACACGTGTTTCGCATGTATGTAATCCACGGCCTCGACTATTTGAGCAATTTTTTTACTCAAAGACTCGAGTTCTTCATAATTCCGAGCGCGAATGGAACCGTATTTCGCAGATAATTCCGGAACTGTCATATGCGTATTTGTTTTTGTTTGGCGTGCACTGCATTGATGCGGGTGCCGCACTAAAGTGCGTACCGTGCATTAGTATAACAAAAAATCGATAAATATCAAACCGGGATATGATTATAAGACGATAATTCCGCCACCGAGCACTTCGTCTCCACGGTACAATACGAGAGACTGGCCTGGAGTCACGGCACGTTGGGGATCGTCGTAGACAACAGTCGCATTACCACCCGCATCCACGTGCAAAGTTGCATCGTTTGGCGTGAAGCGATGACGAATTCGCGCGAGTACGCGAAGTCCAGTTTTTTTGTGAGATTCGGGAGGCGGGTATCCCGCCACAAAAGACACATTTTTTATCTTTATATCTTTGCGAAATAAATCTTCGTTACTCCCAACGATTAGAGCATTCTTTGCGGCATCTTTGTCGATCACATACCACGGACCGCCGGGGCCGCCTATATCGAGACCTTGGCGCTGGCCGATTGTGTAGCATGCAAGCCCCTTGTGTTCACCGATCTTCTCTCCCGTAGCGGTCAAAATAGGCCCCGGCATATTATGTTTTTTATCCATATGGCGCTCCAAAAACGGCACATAGCTTTTCTCTGGGAAAAAACAAATACCCTGTGAATCTCTCTTATCCGCCACAATGCTCAACCCTTCTTCATTGGCGATACTACGCACTTCGTCCTTGGTCAAATCCGCGAGAGGAAAAAGACAATGGCGCAGTTTTTTCTGCGTGATCGTATACAGAAAATACGACTGATCTTTCATTTTATCCGATGCCATTCTCAGCACGTACCTCTTACCCTCTGGAAAAGATTCATCCACCACCTCTTCCTTTCTCACATAATGCCCCGTCGCTACAAATTCCGCGCCCAGTTCTCGCATCTTATCCAACAAAAATCCGAATTTGATTGAGCGATTACATTCCACACACGGATTCGGTGTCACCCCTTCTTCAAACCCCTCGATAAAATAATCCACGATTTCCGACTTGAAGACATCCCTGGTATTCAACACATAAAAAGGCATACCGTATTTGTGCGCCACCTGCCTCGCATGCTCCAAACTTTCGAGCGAGCAACATTTATTTTCCGGAAATTTATCGCTGTCTTCGGGATTGAATTTATCATCCGCCCAGAATTGCATATGCACCCCGATACCTTCATATCCAAGACCCGTAATAATCGCCGCGAGCACGGAAGAATCCACACCGCCCGACATCGCCACCAAGACTTTTCCACGTTTTGAATTACGTCCGCCAAGCGCTTTAAGCGCTTTCTCGAGCATTGGCAACACGCGAAGCGCGGCGTCCACATTCTTTCTATGTTTCACTTGTTTCATAGCGTGCGGATTGTACAATAAGAAAGGCTACTTTCAAAGTATACTTACCATCCATGACACTGCTCCTTCTCATCGTCGGACTCATCGGGCTATGGCTCGGTTCGACGCAGATCGTCAATGCGAGCAAGGCAATCGCCCTGCGCTTGGGACTTTCGGAGCTCCTCATCGGCGTAACCGTCGTCTCCATCGGGACTTCCCTGCCCGAAATCATGGTCACGGTTTTTTCCGGTACACACGCAACTTCCGATATTGCCGTGGGAGCTATGGTCGGTTCTTCCATTGCGCAGATCACACTTGTGCTGGGCATCGCGGGGTTGATTCACAATGTGAAAAGCAATCAAAAAGCCCTGCAAATTGATGGCCCTATGATGCTGATCGCCATTTTCACCTTCGGCCTTCTCCTCTACAGCGACTCTTCCCTCAGCCGCTTCGAAGGCGCTCTCATGATATGGTTGTACCTCGCCTACCTCTGGTATACCAGCCGTCTTGAGGTATTTCGAGAACATAAGGGTATGCCGGCGATCAAAGAAAAAGAAAGTAAGCCACTCTCGTTTCGTATCGGACAAATGATAGTAGGACTCGGGATTCTCCTCGTCTGCGCACAGCTGGTCATGGAGAATGCGATTGCCCTTGCGCAGACATACGAACTTTCTGAAGCCTTCATCGGTGTCATGCTAATTGGTGTCGCTTCAAGTCTTCCTGAATTTTCCACCACCGTTGTCAGCATGCTGAAAGGGTCGCCCAATATTGCCGTCGGAACTCTGATCGGCTCCAACATCACCAATCCTCTACTCGCCATCGGTATCGGCTCACTCATCAATGGATTTGATACCAATATGGAACTCATACGATTTGATCTCACGTTCTGGTTTTTGACGGCGTGTATCGCCATCATCCTTCTCAAAATTCGCGGTGAGACACTTCACAAAGGACAAGCACTGATCCTGCTCGGTCTGTATGTGGTGTTTACGGGAATGAAACTGGAACTCATTCCAATACCGGAATGGCTATACTTATTTTAGCGGGATTATTTGGAAGTGAGAAAAAGTATGAGATCTCCGTCCGCCACTATGTAGTCCTTTCCTTCACTGCGCATCTTCCCGGCATCCCTTGCCCCTTTCTCTCCACCGTATTTCACGTAGTCCTCGTAGGCAATCACTTCCGCACGAATAAATCCTTTCTCGAAATCGGTGTGAATTTTGCTTGCGGCTTTTGGCGCCGTGTCACCTTTCGTAATCGTCCATGCACGAACTTCCATCGGGCCAGCGGTGAAATAAGTTTGATAGCCGAGAATATCATACGCCTCTTTAATTAGACGATTGAGCCCTGGCTCATTCAGTCCGTATTCCTTTAAAAACACGTCAGCCTCAGTAGGCGAAAGTTGCATGAGCTCCGCTTCAATTTTTGCAGAGACAGGAATCATGCGCACTTCATCGGCGAGACCCAATTCACCTTTCAATTTTCCTATTAAAACTTTGCCGATTTGGTCTTCGGAAATATTTACCACATACAAAAATGGTTTCGCGGTAATGAGGTACAGGTCGCGTAACGCATTTTTTTCTTCATCGGTTACGTCCAAACTCGCTGCTGTATTTCCCGCCTGCAAATGTGTCAGCAAACGTTCCAGAAGTGAACAATATGTCTTCGCATCTTCTTTGCCGGATCTAGCTTCACTCCGTGCTTTGTCCACACGCTTTTCCAGAGTCTGCATGTCAGCGAGAATCAATTCGGTCTGAATCACTTCGATATCGCGCTTAGGATCGATAGTACCATGCACATGATGCACATCGTCATCTACAAAAAGACGCACCACCTGTGCGATGGCGTTACATTCTCGAATATGCGCAAGGAATTGATTACCGAGTCCCTCACCCTTTGATGCCCCCTGCACCAATCCCGCGATATCCACAAACTCCACCGACGCGGGCACAATTCTTCCGGGATTCACCATCTTCGCCAATACCTGTAGGCGACTATCTGGCACATCCACGATTCCCACATTCGGATCTATCGTGCAAAAAGGAAAATTCGCCGCACGGGCATTCTGCGATTTGGTCAGCGCATTAAAGAGTGTTGATTTACCTACATTGGGAAGTCCTACAATACCGATTTTCATGAGAGAGAAATATTACAGGTCGTGCGACATACATAGTCGTACAGATTCGATGGCCGAGAAAATGCGTAAACTTCTTGTACTCCGTTTTGCTGTGCATAAGACATCGCGGCTTCGATCATCTGAGATGCGAGCGAGCGAAGCGAATACGGCACAACCGGAGACTCGGCTATAGTAGGCAGCTTCGGATATTTAAGCAACATATTATATCCCAGTGAGGCCGTATCTTCCGGTCGTCCGCCGGGAATCATGCGCACCAAGGAAGCGCCTTCCTTCAGTCCTCCCTTCACACGTATGTGAAAATTGTATACATGATCAAGTCCCTTCGACACATACTCTTCCACTTCGTGGGCAGATGGGATGGCGATTTCACACTTAGATTCGGAGGTGGCGCTCATCAACGTATCCACGAAATGTCTGGTTCCGATGGAAATACACACTGCACGAGATCCATCAGGATCGTGTGTATCCATCGTTCCATTACCCGTAATATGAGCGTAGTTCATGTGTGAAATCTCTTCTTCGGTATGCTGAGTCTGCACAAGAAAAATAAAACCTTCCACTGCACGATCTTTAAGCGCGATGATACATACGCCGTTCTTCACCTGAGTCGCAAATGTCTTTTCGTCCATCGTCAGCGGTGCCCAACATGCGTTGTGCAATTCAAATGTCTGTTTCATCTTCCACTTATCAAGCGGCTGTAGGATTTCAAATGTATATTGATCATTTTTCACTACCTCGTACATGCCAGACCACCTATCTGGCGGGACCTGTTTTTTGAGAAGTGAACGCTGGACTTTGCGGGTGGAGGTCATCGGAATTTCTTCAGGCAAAATCGTTGCGACGTACTGAGGCATTTCATAGGCGGCAATTTCTTTCGGTAAACTGCGCATGAGTTTTTTGAATCGTGCTTCGCACCTTGCATTGGCATTTATTTCCGCACTCTCATCCACTCCGGGAGCAACTTGGCTACGCCAAGTTGTGACCGCACCCACCTCTTCTCCATAACGATCATCGGTAATACCTACGACATATACTTGATCGATATTCGGATCAATTTTTTTCAATTTTTCTTCCAC
>CAYHQD010000045.1:0-8699 GCA_964358905.1 uncultured Candidatus Peribacteria bacterium | reverse complement strand
TGGCTGAGGAACAAGCGCGGAAAGAAGAGGAGAAAGTTGAGGTGGCTGAGGAACAGGAAGAGGCAAAGGGTGAATGTGCCCGAGAAGTAGTTGGAGAAAGGAATGCAAAAGGCGAAATGGCGGCAGAGGCGCAAGCTTTAAAGTACGAAATGGCGGCAGAGGCGGGAAGAAATAAAAGACCATCTCGCCACATTCCCAGAAAAGTAGTAAAAGTGCTCGAAAAAGAATTCGGGACGAAATGCGCGGTGCAGGAGTGTACAAAAACCGCTGATCACATTCATCACACGGCTCGATTCGAACTTACCAAAAGTCACAATCCGTACTTTATGGCGCCACTATGTAAACAACATCATGACATAGCGCATCTTATGGATGAAAAGTTTTTAGGAATGAAAACATTGGCGAAGTAATATCGCCATGTGTTAAGCTACGTGTACAATACAAATAAAGTTTTGCGGATAGCTATTCCAAGATGCTTTCCAAAAAATAAGTCTGATATAATTCACACTTTATGATCGGCTATCTCACAGGAACGGTGATAAAAAAATATGAAAAGTACGTCATTTTGGATGTGCACGGCGTGGGATATGCGATCAAAGGTAATACGAATTTTCTTAGTACGGTTGGCGAGAATGGGAATGAGAATGTCTCAGTGTTCATTCATACTCACGTGCGAGAAGACGATATCACGCTCTACGGATTTCTGACATCCGCTGAAAAAGAACTTTTTCTTCAGCTCATCAGCGTATCCGGCGTTGGGCCAAGAACCGCGCTTGAAGTTCTCAATACGCCGCTTCCCTTGCTGACACAAGCCATCTTCACCGAAGACAAAGCGCTACTTTCGAAAGTGCCCGGCATCGGCACAAAAACGGCGGAAAAAATAATTCTGGAACTCAAAAATAAAGTAAAATTCTCTAGCGGTAACTTATCAACCGCTACCAAAAACGTAGGACAAAACATACCTCAAGCACTTCGCGTCGAAAACGAAGTATTTGAAGCTCTCGAACGTCTGGGCTACAATCGCCAACAGATTTCTATTAGCCTGCGAGAGATGGATAATACCTTAAAAACTTCGGAGGAAATCATCACAGCATTTCTCAAAAACATTTAAAAAAGTTTACAAAATAGACATTAAATCACCACTGCTCGTCACCAACAAATTCAATCTCGAATACCTGATCGGATTCACGGGTTCCAACGGGTTTTTGCTTCGCACAAAAAGTATAAACTATTTTTTTACGGACGGCAGATACAAGGAAGTGGCGAAAAAGCTGAAAAAATCGAAAGATAAGCGCATGGATTTCGAATTCATTTTGCTGAACGCCTCGTTTCAGATGTCATGGAACAGAATCATGAGAAAACACGGCGTCAAATGGATGTTTTTCGAAGCCGAGGATATGACAGTGGAACGTTTGGAAAAATTCAAAAAAATGTCTCCGGCGGTGGAATTCCGAGCGACCATCCACGAAGTCGCATCCCAAAAACGCGTGATAAAGGACGAAAAGGAGATTTGGCTTATTACGAAAGCACAGCGCATTATTGAGCAAGTTTTTTATATAGTGAAAAAGGAGTTAAAAGTCGGACAAACGGAAAAAGAAATCGCATGGCGCATCAAAGAACTATGCCAGCATTTCGGAGCAGATGACGTTTCATTTGAACCTATTGTGGGATTTGCCGAAAATAGCGCAAGTCCGCATCACCAAAACACGGAAAGAAAGTTGAAAAAGGGAGACGTGGTGCTTATCGACCACGGGGCAAGATACAAGGGATACTGCAGTGATATGACACGAATGATATTCACTGCCAAGCCGAGCGAGCACGAGGCAAGAATTTATAATATAGTGCTCAAAGCACAGACAGAGGCTATAAAACAGATTCGTCCCGGTGCGCGCGCGGCACACATAGATAGAGTAGCCCGCTCATACATCGAGAAAAAAGGACATGGCCCACAATTCACGCATTCCCTCGGCCACGGAGTCGGCATCGAAGTACACGACGCTCCCATCAATTTGAGCGCCTCCTCTACAGATTTGCTCCAAGAACACATGGTGGTAACGATTGAACCGGGGATCTATCTGCCGAAAAAAGTTGCCGGAAAAAAAGCCAGCGCAAACGGCCACCGGGGAACGGGAAAGCGCTCCTGCAGAGCGCTGGGCGTACGCATCGAAGATATTGGAGTTGTCACCAAGACCGGCATCAACATTCTGACCAACACACCAAAGACGCTAAAGAGCTGTATAAAATTGCTGTAGCGCGAATATACGAAACACCAGTGCAAATACTGAATTCAAAATCGGCAGGCTCACAGTGGTATTTACACCAATCAATATAAAAGTATAATGCATACACTTTCATAATAGGTTTGATATGTGCGGTATCTTTTCTTATTTCGGTCCACGCCAAAATGTCGAGGAACTGGTCATTAAAGGCCTGAAAAATCTCGAGTACAGAGGATATGATTCATGGGGCATCGCCTACAGATCTGCGAATGGTATTCATGTTGAAAAAAAAGTTGGAAAAATCGGAGAAAGGGAGTTGCCGAAACATCCTGTCATGACTGGACTACCGCTCAATATCGCACTCGGTCATTCACGCTGGGCGACTCATGGAGGCGTTACGGAAATCAACGCACATCCGCATATGACTGAAGATAAGGAAGTGGTACTGGTACATAACGGCATCGTAGAAAATTTCTTTGAGCTCAAGGAAGAATTAATGAAAAATGGGGTAAAATTCCGCAGTGAGACGGACACCGAAGTCATCGTACATTTGATAAAATTATACCTACATGAAGGCTTTGAGGAAGCGGTAAAAAAAGCATTGAAGAGAATCAAAGGACGTTTCGCCATCGTCGTATTGACGAAAAGTGAGAACAAATTGATCGCGGCTCGCGTAGGCTCGCCGCTCATCGTCGGCATCAATAATGGCGGCGACAGCTGCCACGGACCCCTATATAATGAATATTTCATCGCCTCAGATATTCCAGCATTTTTGGAACACACCAAACAGGTGATGTACCTCGACGACAATCAGATGGTCACCATAGATCAAAATGGCACTCACTTCTACGATCTCACCACGGATAAACGCATCGAAAAACGCATTGTCACAATAGATTGGAATCTGCAGAGCGCTGAAAAAGGCGATTTCGAGCATTTCATGATAAAAGAAATCATGGAACAAAAGGACACCATACGTCGCGCACTCAATCAAGATACCGGCAAAATCATGGAACTCGCTCAAGCGATCGAAAATTCCTACGGTACGTTTTTGGTCGGGTGCGGCACCGCAGGCAAAGTATGTATGGTGGCCGAGTATCTCTTTGCACATATTGCAAAGCGTCATATGAATGTGTCCTTCGGTTCGGAATTCAATCATTACAAAAATTTCATTACCGATCGCAGTCTCATGATCGCCGTCTCTCAGAGTGGAGAAACCGCAGACACGCTGGAAGCGATACAAGTGGCGAAATCAAAAGGCGCAAAAGTAGCATCTATAGTAAACGTCGAAACTTCCACCATGGCCCGGATGTCGGACTATGTAATACCGGTAAAAGCCGGCCCTGAAAAAGCGGTAGCCTCTACAAAAGCCACCACCTCTCAAATCGCCATCATGACCCTCCTCGCCTACGCACTAGAAAAAAGACTCAACGAAGGTGAACAACTCCTCATCTACACCGCGTCCCGCATAAACGATATGTTGAATCCACGATTCGAAACATACATAAATTCAGTAGCGGAAAGAATTTACAATTGCGAAAGTATGTACATCATCGGCAAAGACATGAATTATCCGATCGCGCTCGAAGCGGCTATAAAACTACAAGAGGTATCATACATCCATGCGGAAGGATTTGCCGGAGGAGAACTGAAACACGGCCCTATCGCCCTCATCGCCAAAGGCACCCCTGTCATCGCCATCGTCGCCAACGACGAATACAAATCCGAAATTCTTTCCAACGCCATGGAAATAAAATCCCGAGGCGGCTACATAATAGGTGTCTCTCCGGAAGACTCTGAAATCTTCGATCAATGGATACGCGTCCCCGATGCCGGCAATGCCTCCCCTATCGTAAATATAATTCCAATACAACTGCTCGCTTATAAACTCGCAGTGCTCCGCCAAAACAACCCCGACATGCCACGAAACTTGGCCAAGAGCGTGACGGTGAAGTAGCTACTTATTGCACAGACATTTTCTCCATAAGCTCGATTTTCTCAAACACCTCGTTTAAATAAGGAGTATTTTTGAGGAAAATACGCGCCTTCTTTTTCGCCACTTCATCATTTTTATGAGCCTCATCCACATACCAAATCCCAGGTATGGATTCCAAATATTTCGAATACATAAATAATGCATTTTCATAATCTTCTTGGTAATACAACATATCGGCAAACGCGCGAATCCAATTTGGATTATATGGATTTCTCTCAAGCGCCTTCAGATAATATTTTGTCGCAAGCTCAGGATCCGTTTTCGCATACATATTTCCCATCCACGCATTCACATTCCCGGTATCGCCTTCAAGTTGCCTAAGATAATGAAGCCCTCGCTCCCTGCTACTCGGATCCACCATCATCAACTCATACCATAACTCAGTATAGTAAGGCATGTACGCAATTGCATCTTTCAGCTTCAATACCGACACGTCATATTCATTGTTCATCTTCGACTCTGAATATGCAAGTTCCGCACGAAACGGTTTATAAAGTGTAGTATAAGAGAAAAAGCCAACAAGCAACAACACGACCAGAGCGCATGCATATTTTTTAAAAAAACGTTCAACGAAGCAACAATTATATCATGAACCAGAAAAAATTACAGGATAATAAACCGGGGGGATTTACGCTTCTTACACCAGCCTCCTAAGCAATGTGAGACAGGGGCTCACACGAATACCTTCCTGAGAAATATAATCCTTTTTGCCTATTGCACTGATCTGCCACATTTCGCATTCAGCAAAACGTTCCTTTAAATATTTAAGTCCTTTCCCGATGGGAACGTCATTCCATTTGCATTCTACTGCCAGAATGGGATTCCCTTTTTTACACACTATAAAATCCACTTCTCTTCCATCAATATCCCTGAAATACCTTAGTTCCAAATCTTCGCCCTCTGCATCCTGCCTATAATGAACCCATTTTAACAAATGGCAGGCTACCAAATTTTCGAATCTTAAACCTTGCTCATCTATCAATGTCCAATCAAAATGATAATGCTTTTGCTCTTTTTTGACGGCTCTCACTTGAGCCGACCCAAAAGGGGAAAGGCGAAATATGGCATACAGTCTCTCCAATATAAGAAGCCACTTGGATATCGTTTTATGACTGACTTGAATATCTTCTCTCAGACTATTGATGGATAAGGGTGAACCGACGAGCGCCGGTAGCCGCAACATCAACAATTCAATATTGCCAATATCATGGACTTGTTCGAGAGATGTCAAATCCTCTTGGAATAATCGCATGCGGTATTCGCGAGACCATCGCTTTGCTTCACGTACAGCGCCTCTAAAAAAAGGTTCCGGAAATCCTCCAAGGTTTAGAAGCTTCAAAAGGTCTTTAGTTGTTTTTATACCGAGCTCAGCTACGGAGAGAGGATGGAGTCTCCAATAATGGTATCGTCCCTGCAATGAATCTCCACCGAAGCGGTAAAAATCCAATCGCGCACTTCCGGTGACTAGAATTTTTTTTGTTTTTCGGAATTGATCGTAAAGACCTTTAATGGTATTTCTCCAATGACGATATTTGTGAATTTCATCCAAAACAATCAGTTGTTCAATAGGCCATTGCCGTTTAAGAATTCTCTCTCGATTTTCGGGGATGTCCCAGTTTAAATACCCTTCATTATTTTTTCCAAGCAACTGATACGCAAGCGTAGTTTTGCCCACTTGCCGTGGCCCACCTATAAAAACCATTTTGTTCCGTAGGTCGGCTTGGATATTTTTTACAATATATCTTTCTATATTTTTCATACACCAATGATACGAGTGATTTATACAATTGTCAAATTTACTCGCGAGTAAATTTGACATCCTTACATACCTCTGTCCCAGATAAATTGAAACAAATCGCTGAGTGCATTCTAAAAATCAGCGAAAAATGCAAGAAAAATACAAGCAGGCTTGGTAAAGCCAATTGAAAAATTTAGGGAAAAAGAGTATTCTCTGTACAAAACTTAACGAAAATTCAAATGTCACTTACGTTTGCACTAGAAAAAGACGGGGATAAATGGCACGCGTTTTGTAGTGAACTGCCCGGCTGTCATACGTTTGGTGATTCAAAGAAAGATGCTATGAAAAATCTCAAAGACGCTGTTTTACTCTACCTTGAAGATGAAATCGACAATCAATCTATGAATGCGGTGATCGAATACAATGAGAAAGAATTAACCAATGTCTAAGTACAACTTTACTCCTTAGAAGAGATATTCCGACAGGTACACTTCACGCTATTCTCAAAGATGCGGAAATAGAATTGTAGTCAAACAAACCTCGCTTTTAAAGTATTCCCGAAGTGCACACTGGCAAGTTCTTAAGCTTTTTGCTATACTTACCCGAAAAGCATTTGTTTTTAACAAACTAACCGCACGCTGACGGGCAATGAAAAAATTTACCAAAATTGTGGCGACACTTGGACCGGCATCCGATAGCTATACGATCATCAAACGCATGGTACAAGCGGGAATGAATGTCGTACGTCTGAATTTTTCACATGGCACGCATGCGGAGCATGCGCATCTTCTCCAAAACGTCCGCAACGTATCAAAAGATCTGAATATTCCGATAGCCGTCATGCAGGATCTGCAAGGACCGAAAATTCGCGTGGAAGAGTTGAAAACACCCTACACGGTAAAACGCGGCGACCTCATCACCCTCACGACTTCATCACAAATCAAAAATGCCATTCCGGTACAGTATAAAAAGTTGCCGATGGAAGTAAAACCCGGAGCAAGCATTTTCATCAACGATGGCATGGTGGAACTTACGGTTCTACGCACGAATAAAAAAGATCGCATCGAATGCAAAGTGATCGCTGGCGGAGAAATCGCTTCGCGCAAAGGCATCAATGTCGTGGGAGCGACGCTTTCCGCAGGGGTCCTCTCTCCAAAAGATAAAGACGACCTCAAGTGGGGCATCGCGCATCATGTGGACTATGTCGCGCTCTCTTTCGTAAAAAGCGCGAAAGATATTATCGCCGTAAAAAAATATCTTAAGGAGACGGGCATCAAAATAATCGCAAAAATCGAACGCACGGAAGCGGTACGACCTGGCGTACTCGACGAAATTATAAAAGTATCCGATGCCGTGATGGTGGCGCGCGGCGACCTCGGTGTGGAAGTCGGCCCGGAACATGTACCAATACTACAAAAACGTATCATCCACATCAGCAATACGTACGGGAAGCCCGTCATCACCGCCACCCAAATGCTTACCAGCATGCTCGAAAATCCAGTACCAACACGCGCGGAAGTGAGCGATATCGCGAACGCCATCCTCGACCATACCGACGCACTGATGCTCTCCAACGAAACATCGGTTGGCGCATTTCCGATAAAGACAATTCAAGTCATGTCAAAAATCGCACTCACAGTGGAAAAAGAAATGGCCAAATACACCCTCTTCAACGCCTACAAAAAAGAAGACATGCCTGCTCTCTCAGCCACGGCATGTGCGGGCGTACAACTTACCCATGACATGAATGCGCATCTCATAGTGATACTGACCGAGACGGGAGAAAGCGCACTCGAAGTGACAAAATATCGTCTGCAAAAAGAAACCGTCGTCATCACCTCAAACGAACAACTGCGACAACAACTCTCACTCGCATGGGGACTTCACACAATCTTACTTGCACCACATATTACCCGCATGACGGAAAAAGAAATTCTTGCATTCTTGAAGCGTGAACACCTAAGCTTCAAAGGTCAAGAAATCATCGTCATAGACGGGCGCGGCACTTCTCAAAAAATCGAGACCATGCAGTTATGAAATAACTACACCCCCGCATCAACTTTGCCTAACTTTATAATACGTCTTCCTCCCTTTCTCAAACCGTACAATTTCTCCCCATTCAATAAGTTTATTGAAATCCAGCGTACGCGTGGCTTTAGCGCGAGGCGTGAGTTTTGCGTAAAGCGCATCATTTATATAGCCGTTCTTTTCGATGTATTCTATCATTTTCTTGTGATGTATTTTAAGTTCCTTTTCGGGTTCTACAGACACGGCATACAAGATTTTTTTCACGCGAAGTAATTCATCAATAATGCCATCTGTGAAATATTCAAGCCACTGCGTAAAATCAACCGTATCTGCAATGTCATAGTAATCACCGAGTACACCTACTTTCTGAAAATAGCGGCTCACATTCTTGTTATAATAATTCTCAAAACTAAAAAGATTAAACGTATCCAGTCCCATGCCCGCAAGCAACATTTTCGTTGTCAGTCGCACCGTCCTCCCGTTGCCATCCATAAACGGGTGGATGATGACAAATTGTTTATGAAAAATTCCGGCAAGAATCAAAGAATCGATTTTGTCCGTACTGCGTTTCACATATACAAGAAGTTCTTCCATCAACTTTGGTACATCCCCATGATCGGGCGGAAGATAGATGGGGTTTTGCAGTCGTGGGTTATTTACGAACACAGACTCTTTTCGAAGTCTCCCGCATCGAGACGTACCTATAAGATCTCTCATA
>CAYHQD010000044.1:0-8876 GCA_964358905.1 uncultured Candidatus Peribacteria bacterium | reverse complement strand
GATGACGACGACTCTGCGGGTGGTGATGATGACGACGACTCTGCGGGTGACGATGACTCCACTCCTGTCACAGAAGTACCTGCAGGTGATGCAGAAGTAAGTCCTGCTGTTCAAGCCTTTATTGCTATTAATCCCAATGGCGCAATCGGTCAATTGGCAACCGGAACAGGTGCACTTACCGGTGTTATGACCACTCTCACATATTACGTTAATGGATGTGTAACCGGTGTACAATTTTTTGCCAATGAAGTTCCGCCTACACTCCCCGTATGCGACGATTCATTTGACCTTTCTCAATTCCCTGCAGACGGGACAGATCCAACCAGTGCAGGTATCCCACAGGTAACTGAAGTAACCGACGATACAGTAAGCCTGGATATTTCACTGCAGCCCGAAAGCACTTCTTCCGCCGAAATTTCAGGATGCGATGCCCCTTCCAGTCCTTCTCCCAGTCCAATGACCGATGTAGCTCTCGATTTGCTCAATGGCGGTCCATTATGTACGCCTTTAGCTACACTTGATGAGACTCAACCTTCGGCAGATGTAACCGGCTACCAGTTCTATGTAGCTCAAACCACTGCTAACCCAAATTAACATCTAACCATTTCTTTTCATGGGACAACTCCCCGAAATACATAAGTTAGGTGATGATTCACTTATCCCTGCTCGAAACAGTCTAGCTCCGAGAAAACCTGATGGTCTCAACCAAGATGTCACTATTTCTCGTTTACATACTCTGCGCCTTGCGATGTTAGCGACGCTTGTGCTGGGTTTGCCGACGGTTACCCCGCAAACGGCGTGTACCGGTGCGGACGATGATGACTCAGCTACTCCCGAATGCATACCTGCAGATGGGATAATAGTAGGTGGCGGTGGATTTTCACGCGGATGTGGCATTGAAGATATGTCTATATGTGAAGAACCGACTCCTGGGGATGATGATTCTGCGAGCGATGACGATTCAGTCGGCGATGACGATTCGGGAAAAGATGACGATGACTCCGGAGCGGACGACGACGATTCGGCGGGTGACGATGACTCGGCGGCGACACTACCGTGCGATTTGACCTTAACCGAATTAAGTGGGAATTTCGACTGGGCGATTGACACTACCATGCTGGTAAGCGGGCAACAGTTTCCCGATACACAATTACAGGTACCGGACAGCTCATTCGGGCTTTCCATACCTTTTCCGGAAACTCAACTTGGTACACTGGTGGGCATCACGGGTCCCGGCGGAGATGAAACGGTACGCTTTCTGGCGACGATGACGGGAGACGAAACCTGTACCGCAGCTTTCTTCCATCACGGAGCCGCGGATGAATTCCAGACGGAATATAACCAAGGGAATGCGTTTGCGACACTTCAGAGTTTCGAAGAAGAATCGGATGCCATCGGCTTAGTAACTCCCGCGGATGGCGCGAAAGAAATCAGCGCAACCACACCTCTGAGCGGACCGGCTGAAACGGTGTTCGTAAATATGGAACGGCAGAGTCAATAACCACCCGGCTACTTTTTTGTGCGCTTCTTTCCTTTTCCCGCTTTTTTCTTCGGCGTATGTTTCACCGCGCCTTTTACTTTTGAAGCGGATTTTTTCATTTCGCCTTTGAGCCGTGACACCTCGGATTGCAAAACTTGTGCAGATTTTTTCAAATGTTGTTGAGCGCGGTTTGCGTGAGCCTTTACCTTCAATACACCCATTTTCATTTTGCGTTTCGCTTTCACAAGATGCTCGTTTGAATCGGCGTAGTCGTTTGCACTATCGGCAATGTTGCCGGCCATGCCCTTCAAACCTTTTCGCACCGCTTCGAGCCCGGAGCCGCCTTTTTCGACTTCAGATCGAATACGTTTTCGCAGGTCTTTACCTTGAGTCGGCGCAAAAAGCACTCCCGCGAGAGTCCCGACAGCCATCCCGACAAGCAATGAAATTTTCCCCAGTCCTTTCGCCATAGTAGTAGGTTATAAGATAACGGCATCACTATAACACAAGTACGTTCAGGACAAAATTATTTCGCGATACATTTTGAGAAATGCCCTGACTGGCATGCCCACCACATTAAAAAAATCTCCTTCTATTTTTTTTATAAACACCGCGCCCTTGCCCTGTGCCGCATATGCCCCGGCCTTATCCGTCCACTCGTTTGTATAGAGATACGATTCAATTTCACTTTCCGAAATCGTATCAAATTCCACGGCTGTTTTTTCCACATGTGAGATATGCTTTCCATCCATCATCCGTATCATATGGAGTGCAGTCATCACGGTATGAGTCTTGCCCGAAAGCATGCGGAGCATACGACGCGCATCCTTGCGATCAGTCGGTTTACCCAGAATTTCTTTTCCACACACCACCAGAGTATCTGCAGAAAGAATCAGATGATTTTCTGACGTTTTTGACATACGACCGGCCACTTCAGTCGCCTTATTCACGGCATGGAGAAGCACCAATTCCTCGGGTATATTGCTTAGCGAATGATCTTCAGTGTATTTACTCACTTTGACGGTAAACGGAATACCCAGCATTTTGAGTAATTCCTTTCTTCTTGGGCTTCCTGAGGCGAGAATGAGCATAAGAATAAGTGAAATCGGCTTGACTTAGCGGCGTAAGATTACTATATTTTCCCCGCTTTACGAAAGTAAAAAAATCTCTTTTTCTTAATTTTCTTATCACATCCCATGCCAATCATAAAAAGTGCGCGAAAACAAATGATCCAATCCCTGAAGAAGCGTCAGAGGAATTATAGGATGCGTGAGAAATTGCATGATACGTTTCGTGCGTTCCAAAGTTTCCTGAATGATGGCAAGAAGGATGAGGCTGGTAAATTTCTCGCCACTCTCTATAAGACCGTGGATACAGCGGTAAAAAAGCATATCATTCATCACAAAAACGGAGATCGTAAAAAATCCCTTGCCGCAAAAAAACTCGCCGCAATGAAGTAGAGTATCTGCTATTGGATATTAAGCCACCGCAGGATTTCCTCGGTGGTTTTTTTTGTGCCGTCCTCATGTGTGACTAGTACTGGAATTCCCAAACTTCTTATCGGTAAAGCAGAAAATTTTTGGTAAAATATTTCATGCTGGAAAAAATAAATTTCACCGTGTTTTACGATGAGATAGTGATCCGGACAGGTCATGTCTTTGCCTTTCAGTTCATCTTTCAGCAAGTTGGAAAGATCATCGAGCACGCGCCGTGACTCTTTTTCATCACATATTTGCCACATCGCCTTGGCCTCCGATCTACCAGCATGCATTTTGAAGTTTTTTTTGTCACGGCGCTGGAACATTTCGAGTGGTGGCGTCGCACGCGCAGTTGCCTTCTTTTTTGTTATGGCACAGGCGAAGAATCCCCCCGTCTGAAATTCATGCGGCCATATTTTGAGCCACTTGGACACGATCTCGGCATTCCCGTCTTGCACTTTGAGCAGATGCTCCACCACTTTTTCATCCTCCTCGAGATTTAGAGTACACGTGGAATACACCAGCTTTCCGCCGGGTTTCAGCGCTTCAAACGCACGCAGTAAAATACGCTTTTGTCGTTTCGCATTGAAACGGATGGTCTTTATATTCCAGTGGTGAATAACCGCAGGAAATTTGAAATACATGCCCTCGCCACTGCACGGCGCATCTACGAGGATACGGTCAAATATGTTTGGATGACTCGTCGCGAAGTATGCCGGATCTAGATTGGTAAGCGCCGTGCATATCACGCCAAAATGCTTCAGATTATTCTTCATATTTCTATGCCGATCGTCCGCGACCTCATTCGCAATCACAAAGGCGTCATTCTCACATACCGCCGCAATTTGAGTGGTCTTTGAACCGGGTGATGCACAGAGATCAAGGATCGTCTGGCCGGGGTGCACATCCAATAACTCAACCGCAATCTGAGAACTCGCTTCTTGTGAATATACTTTTCCCTTTTCATAGAGCTCCGTATTGCCGATAGATACTCCCGATTCGTAAAAATATCCATGAGGCGACCACGGTATCTTTTCCACATTTTTAAAGTACTTTTTCAATATCTCGGGCTCATCGTCCATCAGTAATGTATTCACCCTCAAAGCTAAGCGCGCGGGGCGCGACAACTGTCGCTTAAACGCCGCCATCTCTTCTTCTGACAGAACCCGCTCAAAATAGTCGAAAAAATCGGATTTCATGATAGGATTTAATCTTATTGTCTCATCCGAGTCAATTTGTTAGGATCACGCTATACAAGGCTACGTTTATGATACATTCAACCACATTTGTAGTTGTGGACACGGAAACAACAGGTTCAACCGCCGCCCAAGACAGAGTGATCGAGATCGGTGCGGTCAAGGTGAGAGCGGGAAAAATTCTCGACACCTACCAAACTTTCCTCAACCCGGAGCGATTCATCCCGCACAACGTCATGCAGATACACAATATCAGCGACATGATGGTGAAGGATGCGCCCACGTTTGGAGTGATCGCCGATGAATTACTTTCTTTTATGGGTGAAGAATCGATTTTCACCGCGCACAATGTGGAATTTGATCGTGAATTCCTCAACTATGAATTTCAGAGGATCGGCTACCCGCGTCTCATTCATCAACCCCTTTGCACTCTCAAGCTCGCGCGTAAACTGTTCCCGGATTTCAAAAAACACAATCTCGTCAGCCTGGCCGAAACGCTCCGCATCCCACATCCTCACGCCCATCGCGCACTCGACGACAGCATTACAACCGCACGTATCCTCCTGCTGATGTTTGATCAACTTTCCCGTGAAGGAAAAACACGGCTCGAAGATATCAATCTGAAAAGTCCTCTAAGGGTGCCGTCGTTGAGTTTGTTCCAATAGCTTCGCTAGAAAATTGGGATGTTGTTGCGGCTTGAGAGAGGGAGGGAGCCGCCTCGCCTTGCTCGGCGCTGCGCTCCACAGTATTATCTGGACCACACCAGACCGAGAATCAGCATCGCCAGCACAAATGGTATAAATGCATATAAATTGACATCCAGTCCGTGGAATAAAATTTCGTAGATCAATGTTCCCGCCACCATAAGGGAAACAAAGTTGAGAACTATCTCGAATTTCTTTTTTTCTATCGGTTTTGGCAAATAGGCGATTGCAAATTTTCTCGCATAAAAAAGCATCGTCAAAAGCGCAAACGCACTCACCCAAAACAAAAACACCGCGTAGTTCGTGCCCGCCAGCGGGCTTTGCAGTATACCGATCACAAAAAACGGATGTATTACCCACATAGCCAGTGCGATTGCAATACTTAGGAAAAAAGTGATACGCGGTATCGCATTGAGTGAGATCACCCGCACCACTCCTGGCACACTTTCTATGGAATTGATCGCACGCTTGAGCTGATTCAGATCATCCACTTCAAGAGTCATATTGCCCACCGCACGTTCCGCGTTAAAATACGCTTTGCGCGCCTTTAGACGCAAAACGTTTATCTTATGGTAGCTCAGCACATCAAAAATGTCGGAAAACAGTCCCACTCTATCACGTAACTGTACCCTCACACGCACCGTCAACTTACGCTCCTTGTCATGATGTCTTGAAACCATACGCAACAACTTGCTGAGCAAAAATTCCTGTACCATAAACACATCATGCTCGTGCTCAACAACCAATTTCACCAACTTCTCTTCGGAGACTTCTCCCGAGCCCACCGCAGTCAACATATCATCCACTTTTGAGAAACCGCATAATGCGGCAATCTTACACTTTGACGTATTGTTAAAATTTCTAAACAAACCCCGTTGAAATACGATCATTGCATTATCCAGCACCATTTCACCCAGTGCAATTTGTTCCACATGCGTTCGCTTTTTAAATACGTTTTTTATGGCGCGCTTCGCTTCATCGGTGATAACAAACTGCAACCACTCACGCTCGGGACGCACCTTTGCACTCATAAAGACCTCCACAATATCGCCGGTCTCCAACTCATAACTCATCGGCTTCTTATCCTTATTTACCAGCGCATATGAATATTTGGTACCAAGTCTGTTTGAAATACGAAATGCGAAATCCAGCGGAGACGAACCCTTCGGCATATCAATCGCCTCACCATCGGCGGTAAATACGAAGACGCGGTCACTCAACACATTTCTCTTCAGATCTTCCAGAAAGTTTTCATTACTCTGAGTTTGAAGACGCATGATCTTATCCACCCACGGAGTAGTCTTCAAGAAATCATTGATGTCGGCGGACTCACCGCGTTTCTCATTGATAAAGCGTGAAGCCACGCCGTACTTCGCCTCCAAATCCATACTCAACGTCTTAATTTGGAATTCCACCAATTGCCCGCGCGGGCCAAACACCATCGTATGCAAGCCCATGTACCCGTTTGGCTTTGGCACTGCAATGTAGTCTTTGAAGGAGCTCGGCTTCGGGTTCCACAGTTCGTGAATTATTCCCAGTACGCGATAACACGTATCAATATCTTTTACGATAACCCTAAAACTCGGCACATCATGTAATACGCCGCTTCTCATTCTGATACGTTGCATCTTTTTGTATATGGAGAAGAAATGTTTCCACTTACCCTCGACTTCCGCAGTCACTCCCTCGTCTTCGAGCAATTTTGAAACTTTTTTTATCAGTTGCTGAACGTAGTTTTTTAAATGTGCACGATGGGCTTTCACCTCCGTCTGAAGTGCCATATATTCCTTTGGATATACATATTTGAAACATAAATCGTCCATTTCTTGACGTACCTCCCAGACCCCGAGCAGATTCGCAAGTGGCGAATAAATTTCCATCGTCTCCTTCGCAATGCGAAAGGCCTTCTCGGGCTTCACATGACCTAGCGTCCTCAAATTATGAAGACGATCCGCCAATTTTGCGAGCACCACGCGGATGTCCTTCGCCATCACGAGAAACATGCGGCGCAGTGCATCCACTTGCCTATCTTGCATGTTATTCTGATAATGCACCGCCGCGAGTTTCGTCATACCCGCAACCAATTCGGAAATATGAGTCCCAAATCCACGTTCTATATCCTCGAGCGTAAAGTTGGTATCCTCCGGCACATCGTGCAAAAGCGCCGTAATAATGGTCGGCAAATCCACACGCATCTTGGCGAGAATAATGGCCGCATTGAGCGGGTGGATGATATATTGCTCCCCAGACTTGCGACGTTGTCCTTCGTGCGCATTTCGTGCAAAATCATACGCCTTCCTCAGTAACGGTTGATCATAATCTTTCAGATACAGAGAAAGCGTTTGTTTTAATTGTAAAAACAGCGCTTGTGGTTGCATATTTTTTGGCTTCGATTGTGTATCATTGTATAACCACACCCACCCTATTGCAAGGCCTGGTTTCCCATGGGTTTTTATGGTAAAATAATATGATATTTGAATTTATTTCATGAAAAAAAGGACACACTCACTTAGTTCGCGGGAACTTATCACTTTCGTCATCGGTGTCATCATCATGCTTGCGGGAGCGTTCTGGTACCTCACTCTGATCCAGAGACCGTCCTTCTCGGTGGCATCTCTCAAAACCATCCAGGCGCTCAATTCGCGTTATGGTTTTACCAGTGGTGAATCACTGCTCGCGATCAACAGTCGGAATGACAAGCCGGTGATCCTCGCCTCTCTCATCCAGAATAATATTCTTGCCGATCAAGGCACCACCACCTATCAAGGGTTAGTGGTAAAATTGGAAGAAGAAGGCGGAGGTTCGGAAATCATCCTACTCACGCCAAAACGCAATATTACCGAAGCGCAATTATGGAACATCGCGAAGGAATATGAAAAATCCGTACCGGAGATCGTCTACGCCGAACCTGACATCACCTTGTATTCCGCCACTTCTACGAAGGGTAGCAAAGCTGTTTCGCCTACTCCTGTCTCGCCTTCATCTCTCAAAAAAAGTGTAGCTTTGGAGAAAAAATGGTGGACAAAGAAAGAAAAAAATCACAATCTGCGTGCACGTCTCCAATTCGCCTTGACCTCGACATTTACCCCGATTGCAATTCTGGATTCCGGCCTCGATATGGCACATCCTTATGTAACCGGACGTGTGTGGCAAAACACCAACGAGAAACCGGAAAACTATAAGGATGACGATGCGAACGGATTTAACGACGATGTGTACGGGTGGGATTTCACGACAAACAAAGGTAACAGCGTCAACGACGATATCGGACATGGCACACATATCGCAGGCATCATCACCAAATATGCTCACAGCGCGACAGGAAAAGCTGATGGAAATCCCATTGCGGCGCTTAAGGTGTTTGATAAAAGTGCGGAGAGTAAATTGAGTTATGCGATCAAGGCGATGAAATACGCCATCGACAACAATATCCGCCTGATGAATATCAGTTTCGGTACCTTGATAGATTCGAAGGCGCTCAAAGACATGACGGAATATGTCTACAGCAAAGGGGGCTTTGTCGTGGCCGCCGCGGGAAACAACAACACGTCCAAACCGCATTATCCCGCCGCGTACGAGAAAGTCATCGCCGTTGGCGCTCTCAATACCGCCGGTGAAAAACTCGCCGAATCAAATTATGGAGACTGGATTGATGTCTACGCTCCCGGTGAGCGCGTGCTGAGTATCATCCCTCAAAATCGCTACGGCTACTTAAGCGGCACTTCCCAAGCCGCGCCGTTTGTAACCGCCGCAGTTGCAAATCTCCTCTACGCCGATCCCAATATTTCCGTCGAAGATGTCATCGCGAAATTGAAAGAAACCGACTTCATGAGCATGTCCGGACCTTCTCCGTATGACAAGGAGTAATAAGGAATATGCCCTCCTATGTCCCGCATAGGCGGGACGGCTCCTGCTGTCGCAGGAGTAGCTTGCATTTTTTTTCACTGCAAATTAAACTCACCACGCGAGCAGTTCTTTTACAAATGGGCCTGTAGCTCAGTGGTTAGAGCAGTCGGCT
>CAYHQD010000043.1:7061-8930 GCA_964358905.1 uncultured Candidatus Peribacteria bacterium | reverse complement strand
ACCCCACCCCATCTCCCCCCCCCCCCCCCCCCCCCCCCCCCCCCCCCCCCCCCCCCACCCCCGCCCCGCGGGGGGCATCCTCAAATATCGCACCTTCTCCGAAAAAATCTCCCGCACCAAGGGTATCAAGTACTTTCATCTGCTCACCCACTTTCTCCTTTCCCACTGTTTTCACTCCACCCACCGGCGTCTCTCCGATTCTTTTCACCACTTCCACCGCTCCAAGTCCAATCACATAAAAATCATTACTCCGATCACCTTCGTGAAACACATATTCGCCTTCCTTTACCTCCACATCTTCAATCATCGCGAGAGCACGAAGTACTTTCTGCGTCTGCGGATCATTTATATTTCCGAATAAATTTGTGATAGTTTCTTTCGCCATTGGACTTTCTACCGATTAAAATGATTTTTACATACCTTTTATCTTATGCCCCGCCTAGGCGGGGTTCTCACCCAACGCGATCTTCAAACTTTCTATGTCGCGCGCCTTTGCAAACGCAATTTGTTTATCGATTATTTTTTCTTCCACAAGCCGCGCCAGATCATCATCGAGAAGCCTCATACCCTGATCTTTTCCAATCTGCATCATCGAGTACAACTGATGTGTTTTTCCGTCCTTGATACAACTCGACACACCGTCATTTGTTATCAGAACTTCATACGCACACACACGTCCTTTACCATCTTTTCGCGGAAGCAATGTTTGCGACACCACCCCCTTGAGCGTGAGTGCGAGTTGCGCCATGATCTGCTGTTTTTGCATCTGCGGAAAGCAGTCCACAATACGATTAATCGTCTGCGGCGCATCCTGCGTATGGAGCGTGGAAAATACCAAGTGTCCCGTCTCAGCGAGCGTCAAAGCCGCCATAATCGTTTCGAGATCGCGCATCTCTCCAACCATTACCACATCCGGATTCTGTCTAAGACTCGATCGTATCGCATTCGGAAATGATTTGGTGTGTGTCCCCAATTCTCGTTGAGTCACGATACTCGCTTTCGACGTATGCACAAATTCGATCGGATCCTCGATCGTAATAATATGCGCCTTTCGCTCCCGGTTTATTTTGTCGATAATAATACTGAGCGTCGTGGATTTCCCCGAACCGGTCGGCCCGGTAATCAGCACAAGTCCCCTCGGCAAATTAGAAAGATTCATGACCACTTCCGGCACTCCAAATTGCACCCCGTCCGGCAAGGTGTCGGGAATACTGCGGATCGCAAGCGCCGTTCCTTCTTTATCCTTGTACAAATTCACACGAAATCGTCCCGCCCCATCGAGCGTAAACGAAAAATCCACTTCAAAATCTTCGTCAAAAACTTTGCGTTTTTCAGCTGGCGTAATGGCATTTACTATAGCCTGTATATCGGTCTCGGTGAGATGTGCAATTTTATCCGAAATATAAATATCGCCCTCCGGAAGACGCACAATCGGCGGCTGACCGACCTTGAGATGCACATCGGGCGCATTATGTTCCTTCACCTGCATGAGGATTTCTCGAATATCCATGGCTCAAAATATCAATAAGTATGATAATTTAATTATTATAATTTCGGGAATTTCAATATCAATACAAAAATACTAAATTATCCTTATATTTTAGCAGAAAATGGGAAAATGTGCCAGTGCAACAATTTGAAACTGTTGCACTTCAGAATAGAATTCAAGCAACTTTACCTCATCTCTTTTCCAAACCATAAATCATTTGATCTATGATTTCCCAAACAACTCGTCGCTAAGAGCTAATTAGGCATGTCCCGGGCACACTTTATGTACACTATTCTGTACGTTTCCTGTTCGCCCAAACACTTTATGTACACTATTCTGTACGTTTTCCGTTCGCTTTCTCTGCAGTTTTTTAAAAATTT
>CAYHQD010000043.1:0-6961 GCA_964358905.1 uncultured Candidatus Peribacteria bacterium | reverse complement strand
TGTACACTATTCTGTACGTTTTCCGTTCGCTTTCTCTGCAGTTTTTTAAAAATTTTTTAACTCCATATGATACATACATGACGTTTCACGACATATATCCCATGAACCAATTATCCTATGCGCATAACAACACGAGTCTCTAGTACGAATTTTAGAAAAAATATCGCAAAATACTACAAAATTGCCATAGACGACCAACCCATTGTCATAAGCAAATCGTGGAAAAACGCAGTACTTCTGAATTTTCATTTATATAAGGATCTAGTGGAACTGCTCGAAGAATTACTTGGAGAAAAATCGCTTTCGCACGCCATTCAGGAAAAAAGAAGCGCCGGTTTCGCCAGAAGAATAAAAGAACTTGGGTTCACAGAAAACGAAATATTTGGAGAAGATATACCAAATTTAGAATAAGCGGAAGTGACAGAGCCCCGACCACATCTACCACCAAAAATACCAGCCAGCAACACCCGCCAATCCGACCACAATAAGAAGTTTTACCACAATTCCCACCACATGTTTCCACCACCAGAGCTCGGGAGGAGTGATGAGCACAAAAGCGGCATCTTTGTACTTCAGATAGCGCGGCACGAGCCGCATATAATTTGAGCGGTGCCCGATGCCCATGGTGAATACCAGCACCGAGGCAGTAGCCGAGGTGGCTTCTTCCCCCAGCGCCGAGCCTGTCGAGGTGGCTTCCAGCGCGTAGCGAAGCGAAGCGGCTCCCTCTTTTTCCCCCTCTCCGACACCAACCCCCGACATGCGGGCGGCTCCCGCCGCCTCCTCCTCAAACTTCTCCAGCGCCAATGCAAGCGAAGCCTCTTCTCGATACGTCGAAGTAATCGCACGATTGAAATCCTGTGAAAGACGATTATATTTTATCATCGCATCATATTCTTCCTGTGTAAGCCCCTTCCCCTGTTTTTCAAGCGCCGCTTTGAGGTGAAAATCCGTCTGTCGCATCTTGATCATCTCCGCCTCACTCGCACGCACCCCATCGCTCACTTTTTTATATGCCCCCTCACCTTCTATAGGATAAAACAACACATGTTCCGCCACATAATTATACAGACGAAGCCCGTTGACCACGGCCGCAAATGGAGCGATTTCCTGTTCGCCGTGTTCCAAATCCTGACCGAATAATTTCATCTTCCTCCACCATTCAACCGCGAGCCTCTTCAAAATTCTCTCCACCGTCTCGATCGAAACAGCCTCATCCGCCGCCTCGAGCTCTTTTTCCTCACGATCCTCCAAGTGTTCGCGCAAGAGATCATCGTGATATTTATACGCACTCCCTTTTTCGCGGGCGATCACCCCTTCCGCTCCGAAACTCGCCACCTCCCATTTCTGGTTAAAATACCGATAATACGAAAAGAGCCGCGCCTGCACTTTCGCAATATGCTTCGCCCCCCACTTAGTGATTTTTCCGCGCAGAATGGTATGCTTCTGCCCCAGACACACGATCACTCTCGAAGTATCCGCCCGTGGCACATACACATCCATCCGCGCTTTCTTAAAAATATCCGTCGTCTTTAGCTGTGCGACAAACTTCAGGGCATCCCCCCTCTTCTCCTCTCCGATAAAAAACCGAAACGGATAGATATTCATGACTCCATTCTACACTGTTTTTTGGAGTTTTTAAGTCCAAAAACGTGCGATCGCACACTTCCCACATGCGCATTATTTATCCTACTGTGGTGGGAACAGCCTATTTTCTTCCGCATCAATTGCATGCATCAACTCATCCATACCCTCCTGATAAGCCTGCGTATGCGCAGCTTCAAAATTTTTCCACGCCTCATCCTTGTATCCGGCTTCAAAATACAAACGTGCCCGTCGCAGATTGAACTGTATTGCGGCTTCAGAAGTATTTGCCGCCTCTACAATCTTTTCTTGCTGACGAGTCCAAAGCTGTAAAATCGCACCCACTTCGGGATCTTCCGGTCCCTTTTCACGCAAAAGTTTAACGAGCAATTGCCCTGTTTCTTCTGGTTTATCATTCAAAATGTTAGCTATTTCCCCCCTAAGACGCCCACCATCATCCACCAAGTTAGCAAACAATATGTCCATTTGATTGTCAGTCAGAGGAACGGATGGAAGTGGTAACGAAATCGCATCTTGTCTATCGTCCCCTTTTTGTAAATCTTTCACCATTTTAATTTGGATTAAAATTAAATCAGCGCGCCCAAAAATAGGCTTCGTTTCAATGTATTCTGCTTAGGATTTCAGCGATAGGAACGGACGACCTCACCGCTTCTCTTTGCAATCTTAGAACTCTTGGCCATCCTTCGGACTCCCGGTAGGGGTGAGAACGCTCAACAAACATCCGCACCAATCGCGGATCATCCAGTCCGCCTTGCAACAAAGCATCCGTATCGGTCGGTCTGCTCGCAATCGCCTTCTCCAAAACCGCCAACGGCGCATCCAAAAAAATCAAAGTAGGTTCGACACTGAACTCTTTGAGGATTGTCAACGCCCGCGCGCGCACATGCCTGCTCGCGGAAAAGATTACCGAAGAAATTACCGTATTCTTATTTTCGTCATTGTATTCAATATAGCCTCTAAGCAAAGCGGTCAAAAACGTCATGGAAAACACTATACCCATCAAAGCGTTTTCCCGTTCCGCATCAGATCCTTCCAGAAGATGCTTCGTCAATTGCTCCAACCTAACTTCCGGTTTTATGTGCTCCAACTCGGAAAGAGCGGCCATCCGCTCATCGGAAGAAAGCGAGCCACTAAACAATTTCTCTCTTACTTCAACCGCTATTCTATCACAATCCACATGGGCATACTCAGCCTCTGCCGCCAAGCGATCACCGAGGGTTGTTTTTCCGCAGAAGACAAACTCATTTTTCCAAATAAAGGTGGTAATTAAAACACAAAACGCCAGGTATCACAAGGCTTTCGGTCTATATTAAAAACAAAGGCGGCTCAAATAAGCCAATAAAATGATACGAAAGTGTGCACGTGCACACTTTTCGTTTCGCCGTCCCGCATTGACTTCCCAAACAGTGACAAGTATAATACAAACTAAAATTCACTCAAGTCAAATATGGCGCAAGCGCACGAACAGGAGGTATTCGAATTCCACATGATTCCATCCGAACCAAAGGAACCAGGTTGGCAGGCGTTTTTGCAAGCACGGGAGACTCTCTTACACGGCAAACCACGATCGACCGCAAGAACATTGCCCATCCTCCACCGTCTCACCACGCACGGAGTGGAACTTGAAGAATTGCCTGTACCTGTAATATATGAAGCCGGAGGACAAGTATTCCTCGATGAAGGAGTCAGTTTACAAGAGGCTGTAAACAGAATCCGATACGTACTAAGAGAAGGAATATTACGGGCGTTGAACAACGGGGGCAGGCTAAATGACAAGAAATACCGGATCGGCATACAACGCAGAGGGCATCTCCGAAGTTTCGGCAAAAGAGAATCCGACACCGATTGCACTAAATTTCAAACGGTATTTGCACCTCATATGAAGCCATTGGATGATTTAAATTTTCTGGGACTTGCAAAAGATTTGGAAAAAATTCTGCATCAACTGTGCGAAACCTACGATAGAGCAATCGAAACAGCGAAAACACTGGATGAAAAATTGGCCGCAATTATATTTTTTCAACTATGGGGAGCCTCAATCATACATCCATTTTGGGATGCAAACGGACGCACATTCGCGGCGCATTTGGTACTTTCATTGAATCAAATCGGATTTGTAACCGATCAAATGCCGGCATTCCCGGAATTGCATGAAGTAATTGCAAAAAACGCACTTGCAGGTATTGGACCTATGTTTTTGGGAGACTTTCTTACGAAAAATGGTCTACCATTGATGACAGAGAATGAAATCGTAGCAATAAGCTATGATACAACCGCTAAAGCGGCTTATATGACCGCACTCGGAACCGCTATAAAAAAGGGGATAGATGCGGGCACCGCATTTCCGGAACAATTTCACCCATTTAGAAACGGAGGAATCGAATTGCTGAAAGCGTGGTTAAGCCGCGAGCATTTGACCGACCAAGGCCAATACTACAACACCCGCTTACCGTTTTTCCGTGAGCAAATAGCGAGAGAAGAGGCTACAAGAAGTAATGCCTAAAAAATACTTGCCGGAAAAACATAGGTCACCGTAAATACTTTTGAATCGGTTGTTTATGATTTTTTCTCGTTTTTTTTCAAAATCACATTCAATCTCTTGATAGTCTTCGCATCCAATTTGTCACACTCCAACCACTCACGAATTTTCTCGTCAGAGTATTTTTCAATCAAACCATCGGTGGGAATTTGAATCTTCATCATTTGCAATATAACAAAGAATCTTAATTGGGGCAACGCACCATGTCACGAAAATGATAACGAATTTCAGCAAGGGGGAGGCGTGACTCGGAACTCGTCTGCATATCACAACCGCTCGCACGCTGCGCACTCGCGGATAATTCGCGACTCGTCCTTCGCCACGTGTTACATCATCCCATCCATCCCCATGCCTCCCATACCACCCGGAATTCCGCCACCTGAGGCAGGTTTTTCTTCCGGAAGGTCAACGACTGCGGCTTCTGTGGTGAGGAAAATCGCGGCAACGGAAGCGGCATTGCGAAGCGCGCTCTTCGTCACCATGGCGGGGTCTACGATACCCGCGGATTTCATATCCACGAACACGTCTTTTTGCGCGTCATATCCTGTACCTTTTTTCGATTTGCGAACCGCATCCACGATCACGGCACCTTCCTTACCAGCGTTCTTCGCGATCTGATACACCGGCGCCTCAAGTGCACGGCGCACGATAGCGACACCTGTAAGGTAATCAGAACTTCCTTTGAGTTCATCGAGCACGGAGGCGGCCTGCAGAAGCGCGACTCCTCCCCCCGCGACAATTCCATCCGCGAGCGCGGCTTTGGTTGCATTCACCGCATCTTCGATGCGGTGCTTCTTCTCTTTCAACTCCACTTCCGAAGCAGCCCCCACACGTATCACCCCTACTCCGCCAGTAAGTTTCGCCTTTCTCTCCACCAACTTTTCTTTGTCAAAATCCGAAGTCGTCTTATCGAGCGCCACATCAATTTCTTTCACTCGCGCCTCGACCGCTTTCTGAGTTCCTTTACCTCCAACAATTATAGTTTTATCTTTGTCTGCAATTACTTTCTCCGCCTTGCCGAGATCTTCGACTTTCACGGTATCGAGCTTACGTCCCACTTCTTCTGAGATGAATGACGCACCAGTAAGAGCCGCAATATCCTTGAGCATTTCCTTTCGGCGATCTCCGAATGCCGGAGCCTTCACCGCGAGCACATTGAGCGCCCCGCGGAGTTTATTCACCACAATGGTTGCCAACGCATCGCCTTCGAGGTCTTCACAAATTATCACAAGTTCCTTCGTGCCAGCTTGTGCAAGTTCATTCAGTACCGGTAAAATCTCTTGAATATTTCCGATCTTTTTATCGGTTACGAGAATATGCACATTCTCATGCACCGCTTCCATTTTGGACGGATCAGTCACCATGTAAGGTGATACAAATCCGTTGTCAAACTGCATACCTTCGACAACTTCATTATATACACCGAGCGACTGGGACTCCTCGACGGTAATCGGCGCATTCGCGCCGACCTTTCCTATCACATCCGCAATCATAGCGCCTACTGCGCTATCCTGCGCGGAAATAGTCGCCACCTCGCTCACCTGCTCTTTATTTTTCGGATCTATCTCAGTCTTGCTTTTATCGAGTTCCGCCACGATTTTCTCCACCGCATCGTTGATACCTTGACGAAGCTCCATCGGATTCGCACCCGCGGCCACATTGCGAATACCTTCCGCAATCAACGCATGCGCGAGCACAGTCGCCGTCGTCGTTCCATCGCCCGCCACATCGTTTGTCTTCGTGGCAACTTCCTTCACGAGCTTAGCACCCATGTCCTCGTACCTATCCGCGAGCTCGATTTCTTTCGCAATCGTCACACCGTCATTGGTGATCGTAGGAGAACCGTATTTTTTTTCCAGAATGACGTTCCGTCCCTTGGGACCCATAGTGATACGCACCGCATCGGCGAGTTTAGAGACTCCAGCAAGCATACGATTGCGCGCATGATCGCTGTATTTGATTTCTTTAGCCATAAAGTTGAAAAATTAAAAAATATAAATGATAAAAAATTACTTAAGGATTCCAAGGATGTCCGATTCCGATGCGATGAGTAAATCCTCATCATCAATCTTCACCTCGGTCGGACCGTATTTCGTAAAAAGAACTTTGTCACCGACTTTCACCGACATAACCTGCAATTTGCCGTCTTCCATTTTGCCGGGACCGACGGCCACAACCTCACCCTCCTGCGGACGCTCTTTCGACGCGGTATCGGGAATATAAATGCCGGACGATGTTTTCTGTTCTTTCTCGAGCGGTCGAATAACCACACGATCTGCAAGCGGTTGAAGTTTCATATATAATAAGGTTAAAGGTAAATTTAAGTTGTGAAAATTAGCACTCTCCAAAAGGCAGTGCCAATTTTAATCGAGCGCTCATCGAGAGTCAACGGAAAATTTAGGATTAGAAACTAGCGCGCATAATCCTCTGTGCGCGTCTCACGAACGACATGCACTCTGATCGCACCGGGATACATCAGATCTTTTTCAACTTTGCGCGCGATGTCATGAGCGAGCTTGATGGATTCGAGGTCATCGATCATTTCGGGATTTACGAGGATACGCACTTCGCTTCCAGCTTGGATGGCAAATACTTTCTCCACACTCGGAAAACTCTTGGCGATAGCCTCAAGATCGGTAAGACGGTGAATAAATTGTTCGAGATTTTCTTCGTTTGCGCCGGGACGCGATTGAGATATGAGATCGGCCGCTTTCACGATCATCGCTTCCACAGAATACGGCTCCGTGCTCTCATCACCCGCCTCTAAAATATGTATCAATTCTTTCGGCATGTTGAATTTGCGGAGGATGTCGGCGCCAA
>CAYHQD010000042.1:4483-8998 GCA_964358905.1 uncultured Candidatus Peribacteria bacterium | reverse complement strand
AGTTTTTGGAAGACGAGGAAAACGGGTGGCGAAAGCCTTACGAGAGATATGGCAAGAGCTTTCCCCTTAAAAAACACCCGTTTTCCTGCTATAATGCAAAGATAATATCGAATATGACTATATTACTTCGGAAACAAAAAAATGTCGCGGGAGCTTTTTTTTTCCTGCTGATTACCGTAGTCCTTTCCGCCCTTCTTTTCTCCAACTCGCTTGCGGGCTGGCAGTATAAATTGACCAATGGATTCTTCTCCCAAAGACCGATCTCGAATGAGATCGTGATTGTGGGACTGGATGACAAGAGTCTGAATGCGGCCTCAAGGGGTATAGACATCAAAAACAGGGAAGTGGTGAACACCATTTTACAACATATTATCGAGAGCAAACCGAAAGCGCTCGCACTCGATTATATTTTTCGCGGATATACGGAAGGCATGACGAAGCAAAACCTGCTCTCCCTTTCTCAAACGGTATCCGATGCCAATGCCGATAAAGATGTAATTGCAAAAGGACTACTCCCCTATCTCAAAGCTCCGCACCCGGTAGATCAAACGCTCGCGGACACGTTACGCTCGGCTACGAAACTCATCATGGCCTTCGGTTTGACGGATGCCCTGCAACTTCAAAACGGTGTATTCTCCGAAAAAGAACTCAATCAGTCGGAAAAAATATTTCAGCCTGCACACCGTATTCCCGGTATCATTTCCACTACGGTAAATACAAAAGATAACGTGGTAAGAACCTACTTCACCACTCTGCGGGAAAAGAGTGGTATTTCGTACGACAGTCTTGCGATGGCCGTTGCAAAAGCGGTCGGCAGTCCGCAGGTCGGTCGGATCCCGTTCATAGATTCCAATAAACGCATGTATATCAACTTTTCCGGCGAACCTGGAAGCTATCGCACGATTTCCGCGCTCGATGTGTACGAAAATACATTTAATAAGAACGACCTGAAAGATAAGATCGTGTTCTACGGTGCCGTCAGCGCAAGATTGAACGATACACAGGCCACCCCCATCGCCCCGGAGAGACAAATGGCGGGCGTGGAGATTCACGCGAATGCCTTGCAGACGATCCTTGATGGAGCGTTTTTGCGAGATTTGGCCGTTGATTGGAAGGTGGCGGTGATCGCGCTATTTACGCTGATATCGCTGGTAGCTTTTATGTATTTGGAAATCAGGTCGTCACTGGCAGTTGGGACACTGCTGATGGCCGGGTACTATTTCAGCGAAAAGATTGCGTTTGATAAAGGGGTGATTCTCGATCACATTTTCCCTTATTCGGCGGTTATTCTCAGTCTTGGCACTTCCTATATGTATCGCTACTTCACCGAAGCAAAAGAGAAAGAATTCGTGTCGAGAGCGTTCGGCGCTTATGTGAGCCCGGAAATTTTGACGCAGATCACGCGGGATCCGAAATTACTTCAGCTCGGAGGAGAAGAAAAAGAAATCACGGCGCTCTTCGCAGACATCAAAGACTTTACGCATATTTCGGAAAAGATGTCGCCTACGCAACTTGTCGCACTTCTCAATGAATTTTTCGGAAAAATGTCGGATATTATCATGGCAAACGGCGGAACAGTGGATAAATTCGAAGGCGATGCGGTTATGGCGGTGTTTGGGGCTCCGCTCACGGACTTCGCACATGCGTTCAAGGCGTGCCTCACGGCACTGCTGATGCAAAATTATGTACGCAGTGTGCGGGAGGTGCAGGACAAAGAAAAAGAGAAAGAAGGAGAAAGAGAGGGGGAAAAGAAAATTGACAGGTCAATTTTCTTAAGAATCGGTATCAACTCCGGCTCCGCCGTGGCTGGGAATGTGGGTTCGAGAGATCGTTTCGACTATACGGTCATGGGCGATACGGTAAATTTGGGTTCGCGACTGGAAGGAGCGAACAAAACATACGGCAGTGAAATCCTCGTCGGCGAAAACACCTACGCCAAAGTGCAACAATTCTTTGTGACCAGGTTGCTCGACAGATTGCGTGTAAAAGGGAAAGATAAACCCGTGCACGTATATGAATTGCTGAATGTGAAACCGGAGATTATTCCGCAACTTTCCGCAACGCAGGAATTTAATAAAGAGGGTTCAGTGGCGGCAAACATACTTGCCGCCATGTTTAACGAAGGTATGGAGTTATATTTTCAGAAAAAATTCGAAGAAGCGAAAACGAAGTTTACCGCATGTCTTCAACTCAAACCCGACGACTGCCCTTCAAAGGTCATGTACCAACGTTGTGTGACCTATATGAGCATCCCTCCGACCGCAGAGTGGGATGGGGTGTATGTGATGACGACGAAATAGCTGAATTTCGCTTGCATTTTGGAAGTTTCGTACTAAAATAACTTTCGAAATGGGCGGGGGCATTTTAAAGGTGTCTTCACGCTCGTCATTCTAACCCCATACGGATGAAATCAAACCCCGTCGTCACCTACCTGAAAGAGTGTTTTGAAGTACTCGGACAAGTCACCTGGCCTACAAAAAACCAAGCTATCCGATATACCGTGATCACATTTGTATTCTGCGCCGTTTTTGGGCTTTTGTTGGCACTTGCAGACTTCGTATTCCACGCTGTGTATGCATATCTGATACTTAAATAATCACTTAATCTCATTCCATTCATATGGCTAAGCAAGCTGAAAATACAGGTCGCCACTGGTATGTGCTCCACACTTATTCCGGATATGAGCATGCGGTAAAAGAGGCGCTTATGCAACGTACGGAATCTATGAGCATGCAGGAGTATATTTTTGAAGTTGTGGTGCCGGAAGAAACTGTGATCGTGCTAAAAAAAGGCAAGCCGAAAGAGGAGAAGCGACGCCTTTTCCCTGGATACGTACTTGTGGATATGATAGTCACCGATGAATCATGGTATGTGGTGCGCAATACGCCGAACGTAACCGGATTTGTGGGATCGGGAACGATACCCGTACCCGTATCCGCGGAAGAGTGGAAGGTGGTGAAGAAGCATATGGGAGAATCCGAGCCGAAATTCAAGATCAGCTTTCAGGTCAATGATCAAGTTACCATCCTCGACGGGCCGTTCGCAAATTACGAAGGCAATATATCAAAGGTGGATGAGGATAAGGGTAAGGTCACCGTTCTTATCAATATATTTGACCGTGAAACACCTATCGAACTTGATTTCACGCAAGTTAAGAAAAAATGATGCATAAGTTCACCCTTTTTACCGTCATTCTCTCGATTATTACCGTCTCCATCGTCATTGACATCATCATCAATGGGTATTCGTTGCCCGAGAACTATATACCTACTGCGGAGCGTAGCGAAACAGTTGCACCCTCCCCTATCCGAGTCGCAACAACCGCCCAACCCCCAGGCGAAGCCATCCCCACTCAGATCGCGCCTGCAGTCACTTCTCCCGATGAAGCGATACAGGAAGTTCTTTCCCCGGCTATCGCCCTACCCTTCGATACCGCTTCCGACCTCATCACCCCTGCGTTTCTTGCGGAATTGGGATTGAAACAGGGTACTGTGAGACCAGCAACCAATAAACCTCTCTACCTCCAGGCACTCACTCTGGATGAAAAAATGCAAAAAACGCTCAAAGTGGTAAATATATTTGACTTTGAGGAATATTTAGGGACAATATACGCGCTCCGATTCGAAACCGCGAAAGAGGCGATGTCCGCCTATAGTGAGCTCAAAACTATGGCACTCGCTCTACCACGGACAAATATCAAGGAGACAAATACCTTCGGTGACGCGTCGTTCTATTTGAATCAGGAAGGTAAGACAAAGACAGCCTTCTCCACCGCACGTATAGGATCTCATGTGTACGGGCTGGAGTACCCGCATAAAAGTCATCAGTTCTTCAAGAATATCAGCGAAAAGCTCAAAGTAGCTCTCACACCTAATTCATAAATTATAATTCTATTCCAATGGCTAAAGAAGTAGTCGCCATCGTAAAGCTCCAGATACAAGCGGGCAAGGCGAACCCCGCACCTCCAGTCGGAACCGCACTCGGTCCCCACGGTATCAATCTCCAGAATTTCTGTTCTCAGTTCAATGAGCAGACGAGGGAAAAGGGTGACCTCATCATTCCCGCACAGGTTACAGTGTACAACGACCGCAGTTTCACGTTTATTTTGAAGACACCTCCTGCGGCGGTTTTGATCAAAAAAGCTCTCGGCATACCTTCTGGTTCCGCAGTGCCTCAAAAAGACAAAGTAGGACATATCACTCGGGCTCAGCTTGAATCTATAGCAAAAGAAAAAATGCCCGATCTCAATGCAAACGACCTCGAAGCCGGCGTGCAAATTATCAAGGGAACCGCACGTAGCATGGGAGTGACCTACGATAAGTAAATTGTTATAACCCCCCAATATATGCCAGGAAAAAAACACCGTAAAGTAGCCGAACTCATAGAGCTTGGCAAGTTTTACTCCCTCGATGAAGCGATAGAGCTCGTCAAAAAAGTATCCACTTCAAAATTCGATGGATCGCTTGAAATACATCTTAATCTCGGTATCGATACTGCTCAGGCGGATCAGCAGCT
>CAYHQD010000042.1:0-4473 GCA_964358905.1 uncultured Candidatus Peribacteria bacterium | reverse complement strand
GCGTAAGACAGTCAATCTGCCGCACGGTACGGGTAAAAAAGTTCGTGTGATCGCATTTTGTAACGAGGAACATGTAAAAGAAGCAAAAACTGCAGGCGCAAGTGAGGCCGGCAAAGAGGAGTTGATCGCAAAAGTACTTGGAGGATGGATGGATTTCGATAAAGTGGTTGCGACTCCGGATGTGATGAAAGAACTTGGAAAAATTGCAAAAGTACTCGGTCAAAAAGGACTGATGCCAAATCCTAAATCAGGCACCGTCACCACCGACCTCGCCAAAACTATCGGCGATCTGCAGGGAGGTATGGTCGAGTTTAGAAGCGACAAACAAGGAAATCTTCACAATATCGTAGGCAAGGTATCTTTTGATACGAAGAAGTTACACGATAACCTCGCCGCCTACCTGCGCGCCGTCAATGAAAGCCGACCGGCAACCATCAAGGGGACTTTCATCAAATCCATCACCCTGGCACCAAGCATGGGTCCGGGCGTACACCTAGAGGTCAATGAAACTATAAAAAGCGTGAAGTAACCACCCCGCCTGCGGCGGGGGTCGCACCCCTCCCACAACCCGAACGTGTTTTGCGGATATTCACCTCGTCTGCGACGATGGCCTTTTTCTTGCAAACAGTTCTGTCACCCAGATGCGTCCGTTTTTCTTATCTTCGTATACCGCAACCACCCCATGGGTAAATGCAAAACTCGTTCCGAGAATATTTGAGCGATGGTTTGGCTCACCCTCCGGCTCACTCATCATGGCTTCATGTATCGCATCGATTTCATCGGTTAGATCACCCTGCCCCGTCGTACGAAACATTGCAATATTCTCTCCCACGGCCGCATAATTATCGCCAAGATACTGCGCATAGTTTTGTAAATTGCCGTGAGTCAGTCCATTTTCACGCGCCATCCTCTGAGAGTTCGCCAGTGCCAATGTATACAATTCTTCATCAAATTGGAGCTGGTATTTGCCGTACTCTAAACGGGACTCATTAATCAGTTGGAGCAAGTGATCTTCGGCATACTCTTTTATATCCACAATTTCCGAATCGGCGGTCACTTCACCTCGCATGACACGATTTAAATTGTAGAGCCAAAGCGCGGCTTCTTTTCGAGAAAGCGGCTGACCCGGTTCAAATCTTCTGGTATCGGGAAACACATTTGCCTTGCGCCCCGCATTCACAAAACGCGCAAACCAAGTCGCTTCGCTCACGTCATCGTAGTAATTATCACGCAGATTTTCAAAGCCGTGAGGCGGACGATATGCACTCATGAGAATCTTTGCCGCCGACGCACGATTGATAGCGGTCTTTGGCATAAATCGTATACGATCTTCGAGCCAACCGTTTTTTTTCGCATAGCAGATCGCTTTAAGATGCTTTGCGCGCGCCAGATCTCCGAAACAATCGGTATCGTCTGTCGTAATGGACAATCCAAGCACGCCGACCAACATATATATAAATTCTTCTCGCGTCACCTCCTTATCAGGGTAGACATATTTCCCGCGTGTAAGCTCAAAGTATCCGCGCTCCAGCATAAACTCTAACGCAAAACGGTATTTTGAATCAGGCTCTATATCCACAATGTTGCGCAACGCATCAACTTGTTTTTTCAACGTACCCGCTTGCGGGTGCTCATCAAAATCCTCATCAGAGAAACGACGCTTGCACGGCCTATACAATGAAGCCGATTCAATATACGCACAGTTCAGCGAATTCAGCTCCTGCGACGACCCCCAGCGCTCCGTAGGAGCGGCTATTTGACTCCCATTCTCTCTAGCGTATGCCACATTGGTCATGCCCACCAGCGGAAAAAATGCGAGCGCGCAGACGATAAGCCATATGGCCCTTTTCATGAGAGTGTGATATGAATAGACTATATCTATAACATAAAATCTATATCTATGCAAGCTAATTCAGGCTCTTCTCGAACCAGATGTTTCCCTCGGCAAAAATTCAACACTCAAACTCGCACCACTTCCCTCATCATCAGCAAGAGGCCAAGAATCGGGTCCCTCGTCCGGAATCGCATACATCGCTCCACTTCCTAAGGTACCACAACCCAGTGCCGCCATTGTCCCCGCATGATCGGAAGAGGCATCGGCATCGGCTAAGACTGGTAAACCTGCACCTTGCGGCACATCATGTGGCCACGTCACAGATCCATACTCCGGCACCGCCTCTAGTGCTCCGGTAGCAGTGAAACTTGGTACATCTTCTTCATCGATTGGTTGTTGCGTATGAGGCTCTATCAGTATACTCGTTGTCCGGCTGGTATCTTCGGCACGGGCAGGTATCGTATCCGCAAGCACAAGACCGAATAAATCCGTGGTGGAAACATTTGCTCCCTCATGAAGTACTCGCACCAATTGAGGATCCAATACTTCCACCTTTCTCCAAAACTCTTCCACCACATCATATAATTGAACATCTTTCGGCAATCTTTCACTATCCGTAAGTTGTCCCACAAATGCCGAAATGGCATACATATCACGAAAATCAGGTATATTACTCTCGCTCATACTATTACTTGGATGATCTAGCACGAGCCCGGCAAGAATACTGCATACAAGGGCACGTAAACCTGCAATCAGCTCTCGAGTTACGTCATCTTTTGCAAAAGTTAACTGCTGTCCATCGTTCAATACAAATCCGCGCACTCCGGCTCCCTCCACTCCGGCAGTCGACAAAAGATTGAGCATGTCCATGGCGCGCCCTACGGTAGCCATATTTACACCGGGCGCCGGGTTTCCCCTGTAGGAAATCCGTTCGATCGAAAGTCGTTCCGGAGATCCCATGACAACATCATTTAATAAGTAAGGATTTCAGGTCGGTGATTTTGACACGACGTTGCTCCATAGTATCACGATCACGAACGGTAACTGTGCCTTTGAGTTTCGGATCGGGCTTATCGCCCTCTCCGGTGGTATCGAAATCCACGGTGATACAGAGCGGAGTACCGATTTCATCCTGTCTGCGGTAGCGTTTACCGATACTGCCGGAGTCATCGTACTCTATATTATGTCCTGTGGATTTCAAATCTTCGTATATTTCGCGTGCAATCGTTTCAAGTTTTTTATGCAAGGGAAATACGGCCACTTTTACGGGTGCTAGAAGCGGGTGAAATTTCATTACCACGCGTACGTCAGTACGCGCCGTCCCCCCGTCTTTTGTTTGCACTTCATTTCCATTGCCTTTTTCTCCGGCCACGGCAACTTCCTCCTCATGATACGCCTCACAGAGAAACATCAGCACGGTACGATCACAGCCCCAGGAAGGTTCAATCACATAGGGCACGAATTTTTCGTTTGAGACAGGATCACGATACATGAGATCTTGCTTCGAAAACTGTGCGTGACGCTTCAAGTCAAAATCGGTGCGAATCGCAATACCTTGCAATTCTCCGAATGCGGGTGCTTTGCCGAAGGGAAAGAGGTATTCCACGTCGCAAGTGGCGGTCGAATAATGGGAAAGTTCCTCTTTTTCATGGTCACGGAAACGCAGATGATTCTCGGTGACTCCGAGTTTAAGATACCATTCTTTTGACAGTCGTTTCCACATATCAAACGCCTCCGCTTCTTCACCGGGTTTCACAAAGTATTCTATCTCCATCTGTTCGAACTCTCGTGTACGGAAGGTGAAATTTCCCGGAGTGATTTCATTCCTAAATGCCTTACCAATCTGCCCAATACCAAACGGGATTTTCACTCGAGTGGAGTCCCGCACATTTTTGAAATTCACAAAAATTCCCTGCGCCGTCTCCGGCCGCAGATAAATCATCGCCGCCGTTTCCTCTATCACCCCCTGATGGGTCTTGAACATCAAGTTGAATTGTCGCGGTTCCGTCCAATCTACTTTTTTACAATCGGGACACACCACCTTCAGCTCTTTCAATTTTTTGGAAATTTCCGTGAGAGAAAGCTTGGCCACCTCAGCTTCCGCCATCAACCCTTCGAGCAATTTATCGCCTCTATGGCGCGCCTTGCATTTCTTACAATCCACGAGAGGATCGGAAAAATTTTCCACATGTCCCGAGGCTTTCCACACCTCCGGATGCATGAGAATCGCGCTATCCAAACCGACCATATCATCACGCCCTCGCACAAATGTGTCCCACCAGATTTTCTTCACATTATTTTTCAATTCCACACCATAAGGCCCGTAGTCCCATGTATTCGCAAGCCCTCCGTAAATTTCGGAGCCCGGGTAGATAAACCCGCGCCTCTTACAAAGCGCAACAATTTTATCCATAGAATGATGTGGAGGTTGTCCCTTATTTTCATTAGATTGGCTATGTTCGATGTGCACGTTTTTTTCGATTTCTTTCGTCATAATTATCTCAAAAATATTAGACTTTAATGTCCGTTTATGGAGTTTACGTTACTTCGACTACCATGCAAAGAGTTTTTTAACAGGTGAGTGAATGCTCACTCTAAGACAATATGAAGAATTGTCATCTGGAAATGTCGCTTTTATG
>CAYHQD010000041.1:0-9365 GCA_964358905.1 uncultured Candidatus Peribacteria bacterium | reverse complement strand
TATAAGTGGTACCGCCTTGCACTGCATCTATAAGTACATCACAATCTATACTTTCTACGCCTTCGGCTCCGATAGGATCCGCGGTACATGTCTTGGTGGTGGAGAGCGATTCCCAAGCTGAAGTCTGTGAATTGTAGTACGCATTTTGCATTTCATCGAGGTCATCCATGGTTATGGTACTCGCCGTAATGAGATCTGAGATTTCATCCATACCCATGGTAAACTTCAACGTCATGTCCTGAGTGGCATCGGTAATCGCACTGCTGTCTTCGGAATTCGTCGCACTGAGTTCGACCGCCGCGAGCGGCTGAGTGGTGGAGGTCACAGGAGGAGCCGCAGGCTCCGCAGTTACCGTACCATTTGTGGATTCGCTTGCAAGTGCGCCATCAGGAATAGTGAGTTGCACTTCGCTGAATGAAGCCTCGTCTTCGGTGACGGTAATAGAACCGCCGGATGCGAGATCCATGGCTGAAGTGACGGAATCAAAAGGTTTACCGTACGCAATCGCCGTTTCAGCTTCGATTTCCACATTCGTACCACCCGCATTCACAGAAGTTTCAGAACCTGCGTAGCCCAGAGGCGTATTCGCGCTCACTGTACAGCTGGCACCTGATGGTACTGCCAAAGTGTAGGTACCATCTCCTTCCGCGAATGTTTCCGCACGGCTACCATCACTACATGTTGCGGATACAAATGAGTCGCCGATCGCATTGTCGTCACGAGTTACCGTACCGGTAATGGTGGCATCCGCTTCTTTTAATATGATGGTGACTGTGCCATCATCGCTTACGTTTGTCGCCGCAGGAGATACGTAGCCGGGTGCGCCCGCATTGAGCTTAAATGCACCTCCCTCACGTACGGTGAGTTCGGCCTCTCCGTTTGTGTCAGTGCTATCGGTACCGAATTTATTCTGTCCGATAATATTCACCTGCGCGTCTTCAATTTCATTTCCGTCTTCATCTACTACGGTTACATTCACCGTCATGAATGAAGCGGCCGCGAATTCATTGAAGTTAAGTGTGGTGTCCCCGGTAATTTCGATTTCTCCCCCTTCCTCAGGAGTTACTTCACCGAATTTATCGAAGAATCCGACTGCGCGGTAGGTTCCCTCGGGTACCTGAATGGTGTATGAGCCATCAAGGTCTCCACCGCGGGCTTTGTCGATCGGCATACCGGTGAAGGCGCCACTATCTGTGATATCCTCGAAGCTGATAAATCCATGATTGACTTCCTTTCCATCCGCTCCATCCACCTCTATCGTAATGGTGTGAAGTGCGCCGAAGTTGATCGTTTGATTATAGTTGGAAGAGGAAATATCTATACCTTCTGTCGGAGGAAGTCCGCCGAGTTCGGGGTGGTTGACGAATATACGGAAGCGTTCGCCGGCAGTATTCTTACGAATATCGATGCTGAATGCACCGCTGGAGTCGGTCGTGGTTCCACGCCCGTCCAGGAATCGTCCGGTGGTGGTATTGTATTTTTCTATGAACACATTACCGTTTTCAACCGCCGCTCCATCCGCGAGGATGATACCTTCGATCGTACCTACATCGGTGGAATCGAGTGTGAAGTTTATATCGGCCACATTTGCAGTGATAATGGTAACGGTGGAAGAGCCAAGTGAGCCATGCTCCCATGAATACGCATTGAGTTCCCATTCACCGGGACTTGCCCAGACCGTGGAACCGGTCCCATCCGCCGCGTCGTAACCCCATGCGCGTTCACCCATCGCTTCCCCGGCCGTACCCATCGCATCGACATTACATTGTACAGGCTCGTTGTCCACGAGACAGGCGCCCGTAATGGTATAGCCTTGCTTCTTAAAGGTGAAGATGAGGTCCTGATCAGATGGATTTTGCACGCCGGTACCATTGACCTGTACCGACTTTTCTTTACTGCGTCCCTGCGCGTTTGCATTTACCACATACTCCTTACCCTTGGGGACTCTTACGGTAAATGTTCCATCCGCACGTGTGGAGGTGCCCGCAGGACCTCCGAATCCGAAGTCGCCTTCTTCGAATTTCGATTTATCGCTACGTTGGAATACATTGATCCATGCGTTTGAGATAGGATTGCCGTCCCCATCGAGTACGGTACCATCGATAGTTGCATCAGGACTTGTAATCGTCCAGTTGAGAGTGGTTGCCGCGGATACATTTACATTTTGTCCTTTCGGGAATGTGAATACTTGGTCTTGCATCATGCCACCGAAATCCATAGCGGCGTCATCGAAGCCCGGCATGAGAGTTATCCAGTTCATACCCGCTACCGCCTTCATAGTATATGCGGTTGAAGTTGAGCCTGAAATGGCGGTTACTTGTTGTACCACCATATCATTCGGTCCGGATGCCACTATATCTATCAGGGTATCGGAAACGGGCGCGCTGTGGGTGATAGTACCGCTGAGGGTATAATCCCCCTGTTTGAATTCACGTGTGATAGTTGCGGAAGGACTTGAATCGCTGAGCACCACACGTTCATTCCCACTGAAGGATTCTCTATGGTTTTTCGGAGGATGTATCGTGACGGTATATTCTTTGTACGGAAGGCCGGTGAATGAACATACACCAAATGCATTTGAAGTGGTCTTGTTCCAATATGACCAGTTGAATATTTCACAACCCGCACCTGAGATCGCAGCGGCATTCTGATCGATTGTGTTGATAGTGACCGTAGCGCTTCCTCCTTGCTCCAGGGATATAGGTGGGAGAGGGAAACTCTCGATTTCTTGTCCATTGGCGGTCTCGAATGTTACCGTAGGCGAAGTCCCTTGACGATCACTGGCCCCTACGGTGAAGTCCATCTCATTGGCGGTATTACCATTTACAATGTTTGCAACTAGGAATCTGAGCAGTCCAACATCGGGGAGTTTCGAACCGGCTCCGGTCGAGCTTGCAAGCGTGATAATGAGTCCCTGTGTAGGATCGTAGCTCGCGACTCCCGTCCACTTCATATCTTTGGTCTCAACGTTGGAAGAATTAACACCCCCTTCGTCCGGTCCGTTGATATCGTTATTCATTGCGTTGGTCGCCATCACCGCATTCGTGAAATTTGTACCTACCGGGAAGCCGGAGAACACGACCCTACTGCCATGCCCCATCTGACCGCCATACATAAACGGTACACTTATTTCATAGTCTGTGGTCGCACCCGTGAGACGAATAGTTGGGTTTGCGTAGGAAGGAGCGAAGTATTGAGCTTCCGGATCCTGCCAACGTTCCACAAAACCTCCGTTTTCAATATCGCTGTTAAATAATCCGAATGCACCGAAATCCCAAGTATTTGCCGTCCAGTCTCCTTCCGCCATTTCATCACCTGCTCCGAAGAAGAAGTCGTTTTGTCCATATCCTCCGAAGTCGCTAGCAACTGTAACCGGGCCAAAAGCGGTTGTGCTGGCCACAGTGCCACTCTTACTTACTAAGCTTGAAGCTGAGCTTGAAGGAAGTGAAATCGTGCAGTCGTTCCCAGGAGTGAGTTGCAGATTACTTAGTCCGATTATGTTCCCGGGTCGGATATCTATCGTAGCCAAGGAGAGAGATTGGACATTCCCTTCGCAGGTAAGAATGAGATTATTTGCAGTAACCGTGGATTCGCGCGGAGATACATTGAGTCCGAATTCCATATCGGTTGCTCTGATTGATGCCCATTGTACCGCCGGAATTGTTATATCCGCAGCACCTGTAGTGAAGGTATATGCAGTTTGCGCGATCGCATTGTCAGACATATCCTTTATACCAGTGACGAGTGTGACCGTATATGAGGTGAATGCCGCGAGTGAATTGACAGGAATGATTTTGAAGAGCTGAGCCCTCGGATCATACTCATAGGTTGCGACTAGTGCAGGCGAGATAGTGACGTTGCTCGCCGTAAGACTTTTCGGATTCATGCCCTTTGAGAATTGGAATAAGAGTTCTCCCACCGTACTCAATCCGTTTGCGGCATTGGTATAGAGAATAGTAGGTGTTCCGGTATCGTTTGTGGCCGACGTCTTGAATTCGATCGCCCAGTTTGTTGGCATTGCAATTCCAACCTCGCTTTTTACCCCGGTTGACAGCGTAAGACGGTATTGGGTACTCGCACTGAGCGCCACGTCTGGAGTGAAGACGATAATATCGTTGGCCGCAATGTAGTTTATATTACCGCTTATATGCGTATCGGGGAGAGCTTGTGTGGCGAGATATATGTTGGTGCTATTGAGGGTCGTTTGATCCATATCCTGGTCCATCTTGGCAACGATATACTTCACGTTTTTTGCAACAATCATGTTATTTCCAGGGTATTCTGATTCTACAAATGGTGGAGGGCTGAATGACCACATACCCGTGTTGCCTCCCGTAAAGAATGTTTCTCCAAAACTGAATGAATCGCTTGTTGAAGAAATTGCGCAATTCCTGCTTAAATTCGTACGTACATCATCACATACAGCAATGTAGTACTTATAATCACGCATCGGGTCTATGAAGAAGTAATTGGGAGATGTGGCGGTGACGTTTGTACTGCGGCTGTCCCAGTTAATAACCTTCCTCTGATTTGCCGATAAAGTGAGTAAATGTGCCGCGGCATTAAATCTAAACGCGCCACTTGCATCAACATATTGAGTCGCACTTAGGGAAGCGATGTAGTTGAGAGGTGTTCTATAATCCACATCGGTTGTTGCAAGCGAGGCATTTGCCATCGTGAACCCATCGGGCAGGAGGTAAGTTTCAATATAATATGAACCGGTTCTCACGGACGGATTGATCGTTGCTGTCACCTCTATATCCTCTGAACTGATCATCGTATCTGTGTTTACAGTACTGATTTTCTGAACGCTTTTCGCGCGTGGCAAAGGTGAGCCCGAGAGGACGGTGTAAGCAGTACCGGGAACCGATTTGCCGTTCTTATTTTTGACGTTGGTCAGCGTCATAGTACTACCGATTATATCGTCTCCTGAGACACCATCTGCGGTGCGTCTGAAAACAAGAGAGTTCTCACTGGTCCAACCTACGCTATAGTCCGTACCCAGAGAACCGGCGCTAAGAGAGAATGAATTGTCCAGGGTGCTGTAATCAATACTTGATGGACTCATCGATTTATTGAATTCCACTATGAGCTGGTCTCCGGCTTTGAAAAATTTGCCGTCACTGTTGGTGTCATGAAATTCGTTGTCCAGATATACCATGCTTACTGTAGGCGAAGTAAAGTCAAGCGTGACCGGCTCCTGCGGAAAGGAATTGAGTGTACTCGAATAGTTGGACCAGACCCGCGAACCCGAGATAATAGTAGGGTTTGAACCGAGCGTGACGGTAACAGTATCTTTTGTCGCCCCGCCATCATTGCCTACGGCGTAGGTTGCCCCGCTTCCGAATGAACAACCGCCGATACAGTTGAAAAGATCGGTTACGGTAGAGCCGCTTGGCGGCGACATGGACTGGTCGAATATAAATTTAATTGTCGTACCTTGAACGATTGGGCCGTTTGTAAACACACTTACACTTCTCGGCCCATACAGATCTAAGTATAAATTTGACGTTTGGACAGGAGAGTATGTGTCTGAATAGCCTATGTTTATGTCCTCTAACTTCATCTTCAAGGTCGTATTTTGCATTTCACTATCGAATCCTCTATCTTTCAACTGTATGCCGACGAAATACTGTTGTCCGCTGGTGAGTGCAAGGGCCTCTGGCGCCGTCCATGTGAATGAAGCAATGCCGCCAGCAACGGTGTACGTTGGAGTGATGGAGGATGGGAGCCAAAGATCCTGGTCGCCTATTATTCCATTGGAATCAACATCTTTAATAAGTACCACGTTCGAATAAGTGGTTTTTACGGCGGCATCCACGAGCATTTTTGAAGTGCCGGCGCTGTTGTCAAACAGTTCATAGTCATTACTCTGAAGTTTTAAATCCGCACTGTAAAGCTGTGCGCTAGGCTGTAACCCAGAGCCAAACTTAATTCCAAGCATTGGTTTAAAATCTCCGGTAAATACTCTATTGTCTCCGATCGTGAGATCATAGATTTTCACATGACCTTGATCGGAGGAGAGTCGGTCAGGGGTAAACATACTCGCGCTGAGCATTCCGGGATTTAAATTCGGCAATGCATAAAAAGCGCCTATTGCAAGTACTGCCAACCCTGCAAAAGTCTTTGCCCACTTACTTAGGTTACCCATTTTGTTTTTGTTTTCAAGGATATATTAATATTAGGCTCATCATAGCAAAAAACGTTTTATCTTGCAAACGCATTTTATTGTGATGAAATAATACCTTAGATTTCTCTCATATTACTGGTCCAACGTGTCATACTCGCCAGAGCCTCTTCTTGTGTACCACTTGTAGGAATGAAGCGCACGGCAACTATTCTGTGTTCTCCGCCTTTGTTAATTTCGGCGAGACCTTCAACCACCTCTTGCACCAAGTCCGGATAGTCATCTTCCTTGCCATTTGTGCCGTATCCGAAGGTGCGATGCACAAGGGGGTACTTCTCATCGGTTCCTTCCTTACTATCTCGGATCTTTTGATCATCAATCAGATCGAGACCTGCTTGGAGAAATAAATCTTCAAGTGTTCTCACAACTCCACGCGTGGTTGAAGTTACAAGAGTCACATGTAGATCGCCCGGATTTAAAACTATATGATCCATGGTATGACGTGGAAAAACTAAACTTTGATCCTTTCTGAGATATCCCCCCTCCGCCGCCGGGATTAATTTACGAGCAATATGTAGTGCCGCCGCACGTTCTATTTCCGAACCTGAACCTAAACTATGTAGCGTGGGTATGATCCTATAACGGGCATTACCTTCGACTCCATGCATCAGTGAGGCAAACGCCCCCGGTGCTTCATTCTTTTTCCCGAATACGTCCACCATATAGTATTCAAGTCCGCCTTGATTAATCATCGCGGCTACTTCAGCTAAAGAAGGTTGCATAACTTCAGCTCTTGCATAGTTTACAAGCACTCGTGGCGGAAGCCTTACGCCTTCCATGGTGGTGCTTCTTCGAGATGCGCCAATCTGTTCTATCATTTCTCGCGTTACGACACCATTATTACTTCGCCTATCCCAACTTTCATCATTGATGTGAATGGTCACGATATCGGAAGCCCCAAGAAGTTCCTCCATTGATTTGGTCATTCTTACACCGAGAGATTCTGCGGCAAGTTCGATACCCTCGTCATGATTACGTTTTCCGTTCCCATCATTAAATGCAATAACCTGCATGCCTTTATCTTTTGCATATTTTGCAACTTTTTTTCCAATTTCTCCAAAACCGAGAATACCGAGCACACAGTCGCGTATGTTAAACGAAGCTACTTCAACAGAACTTTTATCCCAATTCCCTTCGTGTGCAAAAAGCACACTTTGCAATGTCCCATCTGCAAGTGCACTGAGATTATTATTTGTTCTTGCGGCAACAAAATCCGTATTTGCATCGGACCTGAGCGCCCACACTCCATGTTCCATACAAGCCCCTTGGTCAAAGTCCGGATTGCGACTTGCAGAAATAGCAAAACGCAATTGGTCACAGGCGCGCAGTACTTCATCGCTAAGAAAAACCCCCGTGCGGGTGATGATACCTTCGGCCCCTTCTCCTTTGCTTAAAAAAGCTGCAAGCTCCGCCCATTTAAGACCTTTTGGAATACGATCGTTAGCCGGTTCCAATCCTCGATCACGCAATAACACCTCCATCTCCGGAGCTATATTATGCGCTATCGCATATCTGCGCACCGGTCCGCTGACATTCATGTTCCCGATTCTTTCCGCTCTTGGCATATTGAAATAACACAAGATCGCAATGTACTCGTGCTCTGGAAAAAGTCAACACGCGTAGTGTGAACCCTCCGATAAAATCTTTTATAATAGCAAAATTATTCTACTCTTTCTTCTGTAATTCCTCGAATCATTTGGAGTTCATAATACTCAACTTTTTCACCTTTCTCAAGACGTTCTACCACACTCTTTATAAATGCCGCCTTTACCGGTTGGTTGAGGATGGATTTGTAGATTTGGTAGAGGGCGACGTATGCGTCAGGCATCTGTTCATATTTGAGCGCGTCGTAGTAGGCGGCTATGGCCAAGTCCGTTTGGCCCAAATTCATATATGAATTGGCGAGGTTGAAGTAGAGGGGGCCGAAGTCTGGTTTTATTGCAATGGCGCGGATGTAGTAGCCGATCGCCTGGCTGTATTCTTTCTTCTTAAAATACTGCACGCCCACTTCGTTGAGTATGCGTGGCGCGTCCGGATTGTATTTGAGTTCGTTCTCGTAGAATTTGAATTCATCTCTCCATTCAGTGTTGCGTTCAAATGTTCTGGCGAAAAGGAGCACGGCGAGCACCGCGAGCACCGCGAGCACCGCGAGTGAAACGAGCGGCTTCCCCTCCGATTTCCCCTCCCAATGGAATATCTCAAAGAGTTTCGTAACTCCTACCCCAACAATAATTAAAATTCCCAGTAGCGGCAGATACAACCAATGCTCCGTGTAAATCGCATTTGCGGGAATAATTCCGGATACCGGAATTAGAAGGATGAAAAACCAAAGCACGGCAAACGAAGTTTGTCTATTTTCCGTACCAACAGAACGTGATTTAGAATTAAAGTGATTGAAAATCACCCCTGCAATGCTTCCACCGATAAGTATCAGCCCCGTGATTCCAAGTGGGGTCAGGAGAGTGGTCGCATATACATAAGGTTTGAAAAAATAAAGATTCAGCGGAAAAAATATCAATCCGAGATAGGTCGGGATAGTGCTCACAAAAGTTATCAGGCGTACGATGAGATTTGTCGTATACTCGTTCGCTTCCGTGGCCAACCCTATTCCCGTAGAATTAAAATCAAGGATTGTGAAACGCGCGATGAGAAGCAGGATAGAAAATAGCAAGGCCGTAGCTATCGCGAGAAAATGCATTCTTTTTGAAGTGACCACTTTTGTCAAACCCGCGTACCACACGGTGAGCATTAGTGCCGCAAGCATCACATTCGATTCTTTGGAAAGCAGGGCGAGCATGGTGAGCAATGTGCAGAGCAATAAGTCTTTTCGGGTGAGTTCTTTTTTTGCGAATACCGTGAGAGTCAATAGGACAAAACATGCCGCAAGGAGATCGGTCATGCCTGCGATATAGCTGACGGATTCGGTTTGAACCGGATGTATCACGAAAAATACAGCGACGATAAATGAGAAGATGTGAGAAAAACTGAGTCGCTTCAGAAGAGTAAATGCAAGAAACGCATTCAGTGCGTGGAGCAAAATATTGAAAATGTGAAAATACACCGGACTCGCGCCGAAGAAAAAATAAAGTAGTCCGTTGATCAATGTGGGTATGGGGCGATAGAGATTACTTTCTTGAGCGGTCCCATATAGGCGATGCTCCGAAAACCAGGCGAGAAT
>CAYHQD010000040.1:0-9634 GCA_964358905.1 uncultured Candidatus Peribacteria bacterium | reverse complement strand
GCATACGCGGATAAAGAGGCAAAGGTGAAGTGGCACGGAGAGGGTGAATTAGTGGCACTCGACTACGTAAAAGTGAGAGGCGTTTTATCCGAAGGGATGATCTGCGCGGGTGAAGAAATAGGGCTTGAGCCTGATAATTTCGAAGGGCAAAAAGAAATACGCATCAAAGACCTCACATATACTGCGGCGAAGCCGGGTACCCCACTTGCAAAAGCGCTTGGCAAAGATGACGTCGTGCTCGAAATCGATAATAAGTCGCTCACGCATCGGCCCGATCTCTGGGGGCACTATGGATTTGCGAGAGAATTTTCCGCGATCATGAAAAAGCCGCTCCTGCCGCTCGATCTTGAATTCAAATTTCCAAAAGAAAAAAGTCCGCTCTCTATCAACTCAAGACATGCGAATGCCTGTCCGTATTTTGGAGGATGTGTAATTACAAATATAAAAATCGAGGAGTCACCGCAGTGGATGAAAACTATGTTGCATGCCGCAGGAGTGAGGCCGGTAAATAACGTGGTGGATGTAACTAATTATGTAATGCTCGAACTCGGTCAGCCTCTGCACGCGTACGATAGACGGTTCGTCGGAGAAGATTTTTTGGAAGCGCGTTTTGCGAAAAACGGAGAAATACTCGAAACGCTCGATCACAAAGAACATAAGCTTACCGACAACGATCTCGTAATAGCAAACTCGAAAAAGCCACTTGGACTTGCGGGAATAATGGGCGGGGCAAATTCGGAAATAAAAGACGATACGATGGAAATAATTCTCGAGGCGGCGAATTTTGACCCGGTGACAGTACGCAAAACGAGCGTATATCACGGACTTCGCACGGATGCCGTCCAACGATTTGAAAAAAGTCTGGATCCCATGCTTGCTTCGCAAGCACTTCTTCGGGCGTGCATTATGATAAAGGAGCTATGCCCCGACGCTCGGTTCCAAGGTGGAATTGTAGAATTCAATAAGTACAAAAAAACAAACATTTCCATCAAGCTCGATCCTGCATATGTGCAAAGCCTGATCGGGAAAGAAATTACTGGAAAAGAAATGATCGACTCTCTTACGAGGCTAGGTTTTGAAGTAAGTCGCGGAAAAATTCTTACGGTAAAAGTGCCTTCATGGCGCGCTACAAAAGATGTGGATATTGTGGAGGATTTAGTGGAGGAAATTGCGCGCATGCACGGATATGAGAACATACCGGAGTACTTGCCTCCACTTCCGATCGCCCCCCCGCGCGACTTCCCCGAAAGAACACTGAAACATCGCGCGCGAAATATTCTCGCGCTCGGGCTCAATTGCAACGAAGTGATCCGCTACTCGTTTTATTCGGAGGACGATGTAAAAAAATGCATGCTACGCGAAGCGATGCACCTCCGCATAAAAAACTACCTTTCGGAAGATCAGACACATCTGCGCACTACTCTTGTACCCAATATGCTGAAGGCGGTGAATTTGAATTTGAAGTACAGGGAGATAGTACGCGTGTTCGAATTTGGACGAACATATACTGAGCAAGGATATATGCCATGCGAAGAAAAACATCTGTGCTTCATGCACACCGAACTTGCAAAAAAGAAAAAGCAAAAATCCATGTCGCAAGAAGCGTTTTACGATGCGAAAGGGACATGTGAAGAATTTTTGAAAAAATTGGGGGCATCACAGTACTCGTTCAAAAAAACTGATAACGCGCCTTCATACGCTCACCCGAAAAAAAACCTCGATGTCATATATCGCGGAGAAAAAATCGGCAACATATTTTCACTTCACCCATACGTGACGCGCGCATATGATATCGCAGGCGACGTGGGATGTTTCGAATTGAATTTCTCCAAACTCATTTCAAAAGGACTTACCGAATTAAAGTATATTCCACTGCCAAAACTGCCACCTCTTGTATTTGATATTTCCGTGGTATTGGATAAAAAATGCGAAGTGGAAACGGTGAAAAAAATTATAGAAAAAAAGGCGGGGGAACTGTTAAAAGGGATTAAGTTGTTTGATATATATGAAGGGGCTGTTTTGGAAGAGAATAAAAAATCACTCGCATTTAGCATCACACTTCATTCCGACGAACGCACACTCACGGACGGCGACATGGCAAAAATTCAGAAGGAAATTTTTGATGAATTAATTGGTATTGGCGGAGAGATCAGGGGCATGTAATATGGGGGCACTACGTGATAGGAAAAAAATTCACCACAACCCGCATCGGGGACTGCGAGGCCCCCTACTATAAAAAGCCCGCGTCTCTGCGTTGGAGTAGATTTAGTGAGAGTCGGAAGGGATTAAAGAGAAAAATAGTAATTTTCCTCTTGGGCGCACCGCTCGTTGCAGGGGCATTGTTTCTTATGGCTATCATTTACTTCAGCATCGGCCTCCCGGACGTGCGCAATTTGGATCAATATCGCGTGTCGCAGAGTACATTTATATATGATAGAAACGGCAAGGAGCTATACGCGATTCACGGTGATGAAAACCGGGAGTCGATCGAGGTATTCGACAAGACTGGGAAAACCTACGAAAAGGGAGACTGTTTTAAAGAACGTGACTTGTGCGCACTCAGCGAGGGGTACAGGTACGCGGTACTCGCAACCATTGCCATAGAAGATGATCGCTTCTATTCGCATCATGGGTTCGATGCTGAACGCCTCGTAAAAGCGGTTTTTTCACAATTTCTTCCCACGGTAAAAAGTCGAGGCGGTTCAACCATCACGCAACAGTATATAAAAAACACTCTCCTCACTCCCGAGAAATCTCTCTCTCGAAAAATTCGTGAGTTGATACTCGCGGTAAAAATCGAAAACGTACTGAGCAAGGAGGAGATAATGGAGCTTTATCTCAATCGTATTCCCTACGGGTCAAATGCATACGGCATAGAACTTGCGGCAAAAACATACTTCAATAAAGAGGCAAAAGACCTTACTCTCGCTGAAGCGGCCATCCTCGCCGCCTTGCCAAACGCCCCCACTCGCTACTCCCCATACGGCAACTATCGCTATACAAAAATTCTCAAAACATTTACGGAAAAAGAGTTGGAACGAAACCCCCTCGATGCCGAGAGTGATCTCGATCAAGATGAGTTTGTACGGGGCCTGCTAGGTACGGTAATTGATTTGACGGCTTTGGCTCCGGCAGAACAAGGTGTTGCAGTTCCTACGGAGCAAAGCGAAGTAGTCTCCCCCTCCCCTGACGCTGAGTCTATCGGGGCTACTCCGGAGTCTCCAAAACGCCTCACTCTCGAAAACACCGACCTCAAAGAAAATGTCATCTACGTAAAGGGCCGCACGGACCTCGTGCTTCAACGTATGTATGACCTCGGCTACATCACCGAAGATGAGAAAAAAAGTGCGCTTGAAGAATCTTGGGATAAAGAATTTTTGCGCGCACGCGAAAATATTTTGGCCCCGCATTTCGTACTTTATATAAGAGAAATGATTGAGGAAAAGTATGGTAAAGAAGTGGTAGAACAAGGGGGATTGAAAGTATACACGACGCTGGATTATGATCTGCAGAAATTCGCGGAAGACGCCATCGCCGCGAGAAAAGACACATTCAAAGAAACGCATGATGCAAGCAATGCGGCGCTAGTCAGTATGGATCGCGAGACAGGCGAAGTGCTCGCACTGGTGGGTTCAGCGGATTATTTCGATGAAGAAATTGATGGAAGCGTAAACATGGCAATGAGCTATGTGCAACCGGGATCGTCTTTCAAGCCGATCGTATACGGACTGGCATTTACGCGCGGTATGCTCCAACCGGCAACCGTACTTTACGATGTGGAAACGAAATTTGGAGGACATACGCACGTGGCGCAAAATTACGACGGCACATTTACAGGGCAAATGAGTGTGCGCCGAGCGCTGGGGCAGTCACGGAATATACCGGCCATAAAGGCGTACTACCTCGCTGGAGAGCAAGAGCTGATCGTCCCGTTTGCCCAGTCGCTCGGCGTGGAATTTCTCGATCCGACGACGGAGCACGGATCCTCGCTGGCGCTCGGATCCGCCGAACTTAAATTTTTCTCTCTCGTCGAAGCGTACCGCACTATTTCCAACTACGGCATCAAAACCGAACCCCGTTTTATTCTGAAAGTCGAAAATAACAAAGGTGAAATCCTTGAAGAGTGGAAGGCTGAACCGAAAGAATCTCAAATCGCATTTGGTGAAGTGAAAGAACTTTCTGAGAACACTTTAACTGCGACAGAGACCGCCGCGGAGCAGTCTCCCGCGTCCTCCTCGCAAGAAGCCACGACACCACAAATTTCCGGTGAATCCATTCCTACCATCACCCTCGACCCACAGGCGGCCTACCTCATCACCGATATCCTCGCGGATCCCGGCCCTCGCCTGGGACCTAATCTCACAATCCCCGGCTGGCAAAATGCCGCAAAAACCGGTACGAGTAACAAGCGCGTCATCAATAATCCCGACAACGAAAACGACGATCAGATTTTCCCGAGCAACCTTCTCACGTTTGGTTATACAAATGAACTCGTAACGGGCGTATGGGTGGGTAACAGCGATGGAGCGGTAATGAAACGCACGGCCGACGGCTACAACCTCGCCGCCCCGATCTGGAAAGAATTCATGATAAAGGCGCTTGAGAAAAAAGTGCCCTCCTACTTTTCAATTCCTTCCGGTATCACGAAGGTAAAAATAAGCAAATCTTCCGGGCTTTTGCCCAACGTCGAAACAACTCCTGCGGAAATGATCACTGAAGATCTGTTTGCCTCCTATGCCATCCCCGAAGTGGTGGAAGATAAATTTACAAAAATTGCGATTGATAAAAAAACGAAGAAACTCTGGACTGAAAATTGTCCGCTGCAAAATAAAATAGAGAAGGCATTCGAAGTACACAAAGAACTGTTCCCGCAATATACCGACTGGCAAGAAGGGGTAGATGAGTGGGCGAAAAAACAAGACATACTTATCCCTGAAGAAAAATGTGACGACGATTATAAACGTGAATTCGACGCCCTCCCTACCGTACAAATTCTCGCGCCGTTCAATCACGGTGAAGTGCCATATAAACCTTTTAAAGTGTACGCCTTCGCCAGCTCTCCGAATGGCATCGCAAACGTGGAGTTTTATCTCGGTGATATGTTGCAATATCAAACAAAAACCGCCCCTTATATCGGCAATATCCGACCGCCGGCTACCGCCGGCGCAGGTGCCAAGCGCACCATCATCGTCCGCGCCTACGACAAATATGGATTCTCCACAGACGCCTCCGCCGAGATTCGCTTCGACCCCACCCTCGACAAAATCCAAAAGCCCGCGGAGTACGATGCCCTTTATACAACCGGGCGCATCGCCTCTCCCGATCCCGCCTCACCTTCCCAGTAAACACTACTGAACTGTTCTTGCATATTCCTATATTAGGAGTAATATAAGGGTGTAATATTCTTACCCCATAAACATGGCGAAAACTCTTCAAAGAAAAAAAGTGAATTTTATGATTAGCTATCAGCTTATAGGTGATATAGATCAATTCATACCTCAAGGGGAGCGAAGTGATTTCATAAATAAAGTGCTTGAGGAAGCTTTGATCAATCTTAAGAATGAAATTGCATTTAGTGAAATGGAAAAGTTAAGATTGAAATCCAACTTTCATATGACAAATGATGAAACAATAGAATCAATCAATTATGGCAGAAAATAAGTTGAAGTATATTATAGACGCTTCCGTTGCGCTGAAGTGGGCAATGGTGGAAGGGGAGGATCTTGAAAAAGCGCTACTTTTGAAGACTCTTATCAAAAAGAGACTAATTGACGCGCTCGTTCCGAGCCTCTTCTTTTACGAAATCCTCAATTCGCTTGGAAGAAAGAAACCGGAACTTGCCCTTGTATTTTTTTCTCAAATTAAAATGACTCGTATTCTGGAATGCAGACTGACCACAGCCGAAATTCTTACCGCGATACAGTTAATGAAAAAATATCCCAAGACATCTTTTTACGACACTGCCTATCATGCACTCGCTATCCATGAAGGGGGAACTTTTATAACCTCCGATGAAAAGTACTACGAAACAACAAAAAAAAGAGGAAATATCGTACTGCTCAAAAAGTTCGCCTTCTAGAATCTGCTCCAGAGCACCTGGTTGCGCACTTCATGATGGAAGGTGATTTCATCAGGCTTCACATAAGTGCCGAGCGCGTGAGGAGATCTCATGGCGACATCTGATTTGAGCTCGAGGTATTTCCGCTTGTTTTCTTCACCAAGAGTTTCGGTGATAAACTCACTAGCCTCATAAAGCCCCATCGCCTCCTGGATCGTACCGGGAAGTATTTGTCGTTCACGAGTCGCAAGCTCATCACGCATAGTCGCATAATTTTCGGCCGTTGCATACACACCGCGAAGTCCAGCTTGTATCAAAGTATAAAATGCGAGGTAGGGATTCACATCCGGAGCGACCGAACGAACTTCAACGCGCGCCGACTTTTCGTTTCCGAGCGGTACACGCACCATGGAACCGCGATCCACAGGGGACACTTTGATAGCATTCGGCGCTTCGAAATTCGGATCAAGTCTGCGGTATGCATTTACGCTTGGGCAGATGGTAAGACACAGGTCGGGCGCATAGTACAGTATACCCGTGAGAAATCTTCTCGCCACTTCCGAGAGCTTCCAATCGTCCGATGCGCTGTAGAAAATGTTTTTGCCGTCTTTTGCAAACGACATATTGGAGTGCATGCCACTTCCGTTTATTCCCGCAATCGGCTTCGGTAAGAAGCATGCGGTATACCCCATTTTCGTCGCCACCTGTCGCGCCGTAAGTTTGTAGAGCAAGATCTGGTCAGCGGTGGTCACCATGTCGGTATATTTGAAGTTGATCTCAAATTGAGAAGGCGCGACCTCAGGATGATCTTTCTCATTTTCAAACCCGAGGGCCCTCTGCACTTCCGCCACTTTATCTATAAATTTTCTCAGCGTATCCTGCGGCAAAGTATTGAAATACCCACCTTTGGTAACATAGTGGAACCCTCCGTTTTCGAGATAATCCTGCTCGGCGTTCTCCCCTTCAAACAAAAACCCTTCGATCTCCGGCGCCACATTCACAGTCGTATTTTCCTCTTTTTTCAAGTGTTCCGAGAGAGAGTAGAGCTGAGAACGGTAATCCGAGCGATAAAGCGTCCCATCCTTGTCACATACAAATCCAAACACAAAAACCTTCCCGGCGCCAAATACATCGGAAGGAATCCACTTGAGAGAAGGCCAGTCGACCTTCAATCGGAGGTCTGAATTCCCCAGCTCGGTGAAGCCCTTGATAGAAGAACCGTCGAAGGTCAGGTTGTCGTAGGCATTGAGGATAAATTCTTTATCATAATCCAAAAGATGCAGCTTGCCCTCCAAATCGCAGAAAGAAACCATAACGGCCTTTATGCCCGGCGTTTCTCGAAGCTCTCGCGTAAACTTGTCTTCAAAGTACTCGAGTGACTTTCCGGCCTCCTTATCACGTTTAATTGCGATATTTCGCCCCTTTAACTCGTCGTAGGTAAGCTCCAAAAAATTGGTGAGACCGCGCTCCATCGCGGGTTTCACGGCTCTTAATGTTTCCAACTCCTTAATGAGTTGATCGTAGGCCAAGTCTTTCCCGAAAGTCGCGGACTTCGCGCCTTTTGCGGCGGCAAGGGCTGAAAGCAGGTCGAGAGGGTTCATGCCAAATTGATTAGAGGATAACAATCCCCAACCTATACCCCTGTCAAAAGGTCGCCACAAGATCACAAAACGAGCAAAAAGTATGCGGAAAATATAAGCAACAACCATAAAAGAAGGCTTGAACTCAAAAGAATGCGACGCTACACTCTATTTGTCGAAGTTTTCGACAACAAATTTCCATTGACAGACACTTAAATCGTTACCTTACCTCTCATGGCACATCTGAAAAAAATATTTCAAGACATCGGCCTCACGGAAAAAGAGGCGAAAGTATACCTGGCGACACTCGAAACCGGTACAAGCAAGGTTTCGTCCATCGCAAAAAGGTCCGGCCTCAACAGAGCAACCGCCTACACCATATTGGATAGTCTCCTCGAACAAGGATTGGTTTCGTTGATAATAAAAAACAACCAAAAAATGTACACCGCGCTCGACCCAAAGTTGTTTGTGAACAGATCGAAGGAAAAAATAAAAAATCTGGAAAAAGCGTTGCCGCTTCTCAAAAAGCTCTCATCAAAAACCGACTATCCGAGAATAGAGTATTTCGAAGGGCTCGATGGTATAAAACAAGTCTACACCGACACCCTTACCGCCAAAACAGAGCTCCTCAACTACGCGGATTCCAAGATGGTTCGTGAAGTGTGGCCCGAGTATGACAAAGAGTACGTGGCAAAAAGAGTAAGGAGAAGGATTTTTTTGCGAGGGATTGCCCCTTACGACGAGTATGGCCTGAAAGTGGTATCTGAAAACAAATCAAAACACAGAGATATCCGCCTCGTTCCCAGAGATGTTTTCGACTTTTCAAACGAAATTAACATATACGACGATAAGGTCTCAATCGTCTCGCTCAAGCGCGATTTGTTCGGCATTATCATCCAAAACGAAGACATCGCCAACACTCAGCGCAGTATTTTTCGCATGGCCTGGGGGTTCACAAAAGCCCGGAAATAGCATTAGGAGCCGAGGCTCCCTTACTCCTTCGCCCTCAATCCCGCCTCTATTGCATCGTCGAGTTCGCCATCAAGCACGTCTTCAACTTGAGTTGTCTCCCAATCGGTACGGTGATCCTTAACCATCTTATAAGGGTGCAATACATACGAGCGAATCTGATGCCCCCATTCATTTTTACCGAGGTCGCCTTTTAAGTGTTCTATCTTTTCCACGCGCTGTTCTTCGAGCAACGCAACGAGCTTACCGCGAAGCTGGGACATGGCGCGCTCTTTATTCTGCGGCTGAGACCGCTCGGTCTGACACGCAAATGCGATACCGGTAGGCAAGTGGGTAATACGTACCGCGGTTGATGTTTTATTTACGTTCTGGCCCCCCTTGCCGCTTGCACGGTATACATCGATACGGAGGTCTTTTTCATCTATGGCGATATTGTCGGTATTATCCGGGATTTCGGGCACCACTTCAACGAGTGCAAAAGAGGTCTCACGCGTACCTCCGGCATTAAAAGGTGATAATCGCACCAGACGGTGCACGCCTTTTTCCTCTTTTAAATGTCCGTAGGCGAGCGGACCTTCTACGAGAAACGAGATATGTTTTATACCGCCGCTCTCACTTTCGGTTTTATTCAAAATTTCCGTTTTGTACCCTTTCTTTTCCGCATAACGCAAGTACATACGAAGCAACATGGCTGACCAATCTTGCGCATCCACACCGCCGGCACCCGAATATATGGAAACGATCGCATTGCCGTGATCGTATTCTCCGGCCATAAAGAGCTCCACCACCGCATGCTTGACCTCTTCTTCCAGCGCCTGGACATCTTTGTGAAGTTGGGCGCGATCCTTCTCGGTATGTGAATCCTCTTCGAAATAAAGCTCGAGGAGATCGGTGAGGTCGTTGCAACGTTTCTGAAATCCAAGCCAGGTATCACGCTTTTTGATAAGACGATTTAGCTCGGTAGTCACTTTTTGCGCGCGCTTCTGGTCGTTCCAAAAAAGATCCGACATGGTCTCGGATTCAAGTT
>CAYHQD010000039.1:0-9674 GCA_964358905.1 uncultured Candidatus Peribacteria bacterium | reverse complement strand
CCCTCGACACCTGCGCAGATTACATCCGTACCGAAACCCTCACCACCTCGCTCATCATCTCCACTCTCGATGAAGTGGCCGACAAAGACCAGTGGGATCTCTGGAAAGAACACGAAATCGAAGGCCACAAATTGCTTATAGGGATAAAGAAGGCATAAGCACTACATTGCAAACGACGATGGAAGAAATAAAATTCAAAGAGGTGACCATAGAAAATTGGGAACTGGTCAAAGAGCTTGAAGTAGGGGCTGAAAATCCTCTTTTTTGTGCATACGAAAGTGAGGAGGACTATAAAAAGTACATCAGGGAAAGTCAGGTGTATTTTATCGTTCATAATGACGCATGCGATGAAAAAACTGTTGTCTGACCTCGGAAATAAAAATTTCGCCCTTTTGGTACATCCCGAAAACACACCCGCACTTCTTATCTACCTGCGTCTGGGATTTCTCATATCAGAGTGGAAAGAAAATTATTTCGGTAACGGACAACCAAGGATTTTGATGAGGCTTATTACCTGATATCGTTTTTATATATCTGGATATATAGCTTCAAGCCCACCTAATTCAAAAGCAAAAGCACCAGCCCGGTCATTTTGTCTTTGTCCTTTGGGTTGCTCTCAGCCACAAAGAGCGTGAGCGCGGTTAAAGCTTCAGCGGTGAGACGGGCGGGGTTCAAGATACCTGCATGTTTCAAAAACCAGATAAAAGCGAATGCGCCCGAGCGTTTATTTCCGTCTGCATAGGGATGATTTTTGACCATGAAATACAAAAGGTGAGCCGCTTTTTCTTCTAGGGTGGGGTACAAATCTTCACCACCAAAGGTTTGAAACACGTTGCCGACAATTCCCGCGACACTCTGCCCACCACGTTCGCTTCCAAAAAGATCTGTAGCCTCGCCTCTGGCCATTAGTTCATGTTTCAATCTCCTCAGGGCTTCTATTAATTCTTCAGCGGTAAATTCCACCTGCCTCTTGGTGGTACCCCACTTTGGCAAATCAGATTTGTCATATGCATCAAGGGAAAGCCACGTACTTGCAAACATTTTCACGAGCTCCATAGCATTCACCGCGTCCACACCGCCACTCGATGGCAAAAGAGCTTTTACCTCTTCCACAACTTTAAGAAATGCGGCGTAATTCTTCGCAAGACGTTTTTTATTTATTGTATATCCGTCCACAATATGAGAACGGAGGGTTTTTGTAGCCCATTGGCGGAAAATCGTAGCTTTTTTCGAATTCACACGATAGCCGACAGAAAGAATCATATCCAAATTATAGTACTCAATATCGCGTAATACCTTACGGGTTCCTTCTTTTTGAAGTGTTGCGATTTTTGCAACAGTTGCTTTGGAAGCAAGCTCTTTTGATTCAAAAATATTGTGTATATGACGAGATATACCCGATTTATCAGTATCAAAAAGATCGGCAATCTGCTGTAAAGTCGCCCATATTGTTTCGGTTCGAACGTCCTCCCGCAATTCAATTGCTCCAGCTCTTGTCTGATACACAACTATAGTTTGTTCTTTTTTCATATGTCTTTTATAGACTATACAAATTTTACTAAAAAGCGGAGTAATAGCAATCAAACTTTACAGAATATTTGGCATCTCCTCGCGGAACAATCCGTCTATGAAAAGTGTGCACGTGCACACTTTTGCCTTAAATAAATGGCTTGGAATAACAATCCGCATTTCAAAAAACGACATTTGGGAAGTACATAGACGGAGTGATACCGGGCGGATACCGGACCCATTCCACACGACACTTTACTTTTCATGTACCACCCACTAAAATAGCCGCGCATTCAGGCAAAGCCACCACACACAATCATTTTCACATGATCAGGAAACTTCTTCTCGGCATCGTCCTCAACACCCTCGCGCTCTATGCGGTCACACAGATTGTGACGGAAGTGAGCTATACGGGCGGCATTGTGTTTCTCATTACGGCAGGCGTACTGATCGGTTTTCTCAATGCGTTTGTGAAACCGATTATGAAGATATTTTCGTTTCCGCTTGTGTTCCTTACAGGGGGACTTTTTCTGATCGTCATCAATGCATTCCTGCTCTGGTTCACCAACTTTGTATTCGACATACTCGCGATAGAAAATTTCGACCTCGTGATTGCAGGTATCAAAAATTACGCCTTCGCGGGCGCGGTATTCGGTATCGTGAACTGGTTCGCGCACTGGCTAGTAAAAAACTAATTTTTAATTTTTTCCAATGTATACCGCATTGCTTATCATCCATATCATCGCTTCTATTCTGCTCTGTATCTCCATCATGTTGCAAAGTAAAGGAAGCGGCCTATCGGCCGTGTTCGGAGGAGGAGGAGAGTTTCACGCAACCAAAAGAGGTGCGGAGAAATTCCTGCACAATGCAACTATAGTATTGACCGGTCTCTTCGTGCTGATCGCCGTGGTACTTTCCATGTTGACGAAATGAAACAAGTCCTTAAGACCTATAGCCGTTTTGAAAAGTTGGTGAGCGTTTTCCTGTGCGTAGTACTCATCGGCTCACTTGTTTCGCTGTATCTAAAAATAGCTCCAAATTGGCTGAAACCCACGATCAAAAGTGGAAATGTGCTTTTCAGCGAGGGACTCTACGGCAGTGTGCAGAAACTGAATCCTCTCTATACGGATTTCAACCCTGTTGATCAGGATATTTCACAACTTATTTTTTGCAGTTTGAGTAGTTTTGATCCGGAGGGAGGGAAAGAAGAAAACGGGGCAGGAGGCCCCGTGGAAAGCATCGCCACCCACACGCTCGACGAAGGTAAAACCGTCTACACGTTTACGATAAAACCCGGTATCACCTGGCACGACGGAGTCCCTGTCACCGCGGACGACGTAATGTTTACGTACAAGGTGCTGATACAAAATGAGAAATTCCAAAATCATATTCTGAAATCCACCTTTGCAGACACCGAAATTAAGAAAGTTGACGAACGCACGGTACAGTTCTTACTCAAGAGTCCCAATTCATTTTTCTTTTCAAGTACCATCGTAGGACTTCTGCCTTACCATATTCTCAAGGATGTGTCGGTCGAAACATTGTCCACACACGAATTTAACACGAAACCAGTAGGTTGCGGACCGTTCCAATTTGATTCCATGGTGAAAGAAGACGATATCACGCAGGTGAGATTGAAAAAATTCGACGGCTATTTCGAAAAAGGCGGAGACATAACTCAAGTGGTTTTTTATGTATATCCGGATTTCTCAGTGATCGACAAGTACAAAAACAATCTTCATGGCATCGCGCGCATCCCGCAGTATGCGAAAGAATCTTTCGAAGACGACCGATTTGAGTTTATCGAGTACACGCTCCCGCAATACACCGCGCTCTTCATCAACACCGAATCAGCATTTCTCAAAAGCAACAAAACTCGCCTCGGCATAAAAAAAGCCATAGAAAAACAGTCAATTGTAGATGCAATCGGCTACACCAAAATCATCGATACGCCGCTCCTCGAACTCTCGCAGGACGACTGGATAAATCGCAGTAATACGAAAGAAGCAATGGGCTCTCTCTTTGATGCTGGCTGGAAATTCAATTACGAAAAAGGCGTGCGTGTAAACGATAAAGGAGAACTCCTACATCTGCGACTAGTTTCTCGACTCTACGAACCGGGTTCGAAAGCCGAAGAAACTACCGTAAAAGTAGTCCGAAACATAGAATTGCAACTGCAGGCAGTGGGCATAAAATTGAAAATAATCCGTCTCCCGCTTGCGGAATTTGAGGAGACACTTGCAAAGCGCGACTACGACCTCCTTCTCTACGGACAAAGTATGGGCTACAACCTCGACACATATTCGTTTTGGCACTCAAGCCAATCGGCGGGGAAGGGGCTCAACTTATCAAATTACGGCAACCCTCAGGCAGACTCGCTGATCGAATACATACGGCATGACTTTGATCCCGAAACCAAACAAATTAAACTCGAAAAACTGGCGGAAATTCTGTCGGAAGACGTACCTGCGGTATTTCTCTACACCCCCACGTATTACTATGCACTCGATAAAAACTTCAACGGCGCGAAATTATTAAAAATGGCCACCCCTACGGACAGGTTATCGAAATTGCATTTGTGGAAAACGCGTTGAATCATTTCCACCGACTTCCAAGTGGGATGGTGTGTATATCATGACCACAAAGTAGGGCATCTGGGTTGTAAAGACTTGATTATTTTGCTATACTTTCGGGATATATAATACGATTTTCGTATGGAACAAGCGATAAACATTTACAATGATGCGGTGCGTGCCAGGGATGGGTCGGTCGCTGAGCCGCTCGGACAACCGGATTCCGAGCCATCGCTCAAAATCGCGCCTGTACTCGCGCCTCATGAAACGCGCATTACGATTATTTTGCCGACAAATGCGTATTTTATGTCAGGTGTACGTGATTTTACCATGCACATTGTGCAGAATATGACTGGTTTTCCTCAAAAATGGGCGTTTCGTTTCCAGTCCATAGTGGACGAACTTAGTAACAATGCGATTGAACATGGCTCGACAGCGGGAAAAGAAGTAAAGGTGACTTTTGTGAGTAAAGAAGGGGAGAGTATCGAGGTGATCGTGGATGATACGGGGACGGGGCCTCGTGCCGTAACCGCAGAGGAGATGTATACCATTCTGCGTGAAAGACAGGCTATGCTCGCATCCAGATCGTATAGCGGAATTCGAGGTAGAGGACTGGCGCAAATAGTTTCACAGTGGACGGATGTGCTAAAATTTGATAATATACCAGGAGGTGGACTCAGAGTCTCGGCACTCAAGCACCTGGATATTTCCGAAAAAACCAAAACCGGTCCCGAAAATACCATTCATATCACGTAATTGACTTCAGATGACTTTCGTTCAGATCACCATCAGCGACCTCGTCTCACAGACGGACAAACCTGCGAAGTTGATAAAAGTGCAGGGCCAGCTCGATGAATCCAATGTGGATGAAAATGCAAAGAAGCTCTATGAGCTGATCGAACAGAATCCGAAAGGACTCAGCTTGGTATTTGATTTCAGCGAACTGGAATATATGAATAGTAAATCTATCGGTTACCTGACCGATTGGTACGGCAAGTTGAACGCGCTCGGTGGTAAACTGATTATCGCGGGAGCACGTGAAAATATCGTCGATATTTTGCAAGTGGTTGGACTGACGCAGTTGATACCTTGTGTGGCGACGCTTGATGAAGCGAAGGTGCAGGTGTAGAATGGTGTCCGACTCGGTTTTTTATGAGAATAAAAGGACACGAAAATTTGGAGAATAAAAAAGTCGCAATCGTATGTGATTGGCTTACCAACTATGCTGGTGCGGAGCGTGTGATTTCGGCGGTATCCGAGCTTTTTCCGAAGGCGCCGATTTTTACGACGGTATATAATAAGGGGAAAATGCGTGAGTTCGGAAATCGAGAAGTGTGTGAATCGTTTATCGGTAAGTTGCCTTTTGCACGGAGGTTGCATCAGTTGTATATCTCGCTTATGCCCTACGCATTTGAGGCGATGGATTTGTCGGAATATGATTTGGTCATTTCGAGCAGTCATGCGTGTGCGAAGGGAATTATCACTGGGACGTCCACTGTGCATGTCTGTTATTGTCATTCTCCAATACGATATCTCTGGGACGGATGTCACGAATATGTGAAAAATTACGGTTGGTATAGGTGGCCGTTTGCCGGGTACATTGATCGTCAGCTTTCGAAACTGCGCGTGTGGGATCGTATCGCGTCAGCGCGTCCGGATCATTATCTCGCCAACTCGCACTTTGTGGCGGAGCGTATACGAAAATATTATGGTCGGGAAAGTACGGTGATACATCCACCGGTCACTGCGAAACGAAGTGGAGCAGTTGAGCCCTTCCCTGATCAAGTTGCAACCACCTCCCAATCCTCTAGCGAAGCTATTTTCCCCCCGGTTACTTCTACGTCGCCGAAAAAACGCGCATATTACCTCGCGGTGGGCAGGCTCATTCCCTACAAGCGGTTCGATCTTTTGGTCGATGCGTTCAATAAACTGTCGTTGCCTTTGTATATAGTCGGTGAAGGAAAGGAATTTGCACGATTGAAAGAAATGGCGGGACCCAATATCACGTTTCTCGGATTTGTTTCGGAGACTGAGCTTGGGGAATTATACGCAGGAGCGAAGGCGTTTTTGTTCCCGCAGTGTGAGGATTTCGGCATTGCTCCGCTCGAGGCCATGGCACACGGGACACCTGTGATCGCATACAAAAAGGGTGGGGCGGTGGAGACGGTGAAAGATGGGGTAAACGGGATGTTTTTTGAAGATCAAACAGTCGAAAGCGTAGTGGGTACAGTAAGAGAATTTGAAAAAAAACATCATTTCGATCCTGAGAAAGTACGTGCATCGGTGGAGAAGTTTTCGAAGGAGCGTTTTCAGAGAGAACTGAGTGAATTTTTGACCGATGTTATGAAATAGAAAAAGGTGCGATTTCGTTTTTATTTCGTTTTTATGATTATCGTAGATATTCGTGCGCTTATGGATGTAAAGCCCTGTGGTGTGGAGCGCTATATTCGTGATTTTTTGTATGAACTTTTTGAGGTGCGTTGCAGGCATAAAAGCGAGCGGATCATATTATGGTACAACGCGTGGGGAAAGGTGACTTTGCCTGAGTACGTGGCGAAATACGCGGCGCTTCGTGGTGTCGAGCTCATCCGTACACGTGTGCCGAACAAGTTGTTGAACCTCTGTTTGAGTCTTTTGAGGTGGCCAAAATTGGATGTCTTTGTTGCCACTGCCAAGCAGTCTTCCCCCTCAGGCATAGTTTCCATAAAACAGGTGACATTTTATCTGCCAGATCTGCGTCCCGCGCCGGTATCGCACTTCGCGATAAAAATTCTAACAGTGCATGATATGAGTCCGTTGAGATTTCCTCAGTATTTTTCCTGTAAGTCACGACTTTGGTTTAAGCTGTTACGAATTGTGAAGGAGATAAGGGAGGCGGATGAAATATGGGCGGTGTCGCCTTTTACGAAAAAGGAAATTCTATGTTTTGTACCCGGTATTGCGCGAAAAATCGTCGTGAGACCGTCGGTGAAATATTTGAAAATGCAGATGCCTCGTGTTTCACGTGCGCAGTGTATCGCCGTATTGAAAAAATTCGCTCTACCGAAAAAGTTTCTTTTTACGATTTCCACCATCGAGCCGAGGAAAGAAATTCCGCGTATGATTGAAACTTTTCTGTCGGGTGGGGTGAAAGTGGCATGCGATGATTTGGTCATCGCGGGAGAAGAAAATACGCGAATTTTTAAAAAAGTGGATTTGAAAAAGTATGGATACTCCGGCAATGGCCGTGTCCCCCCGTGGAGAGATGGCAAAAAGACCATTTATTTTCTCGGGCGCATCAGCGAAGATGAAAAATGGTGCCTATCCCAAAGCGCGCGCGCCTTTCTCTGGGCATCACAGTACGAAGGCTATGGTATCCCCCTCGATGAAGCGAAACTGTGCAAGTTGCCTGTTTCACGCATTTCTCCTTCGGTAGTCGTCCACAAAGATTGATATGATCGTGGCGACGGGAAGTGAAATGATGATACCGAGCAATCCGAGGAAGTTAAATCCTACCATCATGGCGAGAATGATGATGACGGGACTGAGTCCAACCGCTCTGCGCATGATGAGAGGTATGAATATATTGCCTTCCAGAATTTGCATGACGAGGCACCAGATTGCAACTCCGACTACAAGCCAGAGGGATTGATTTGAAGCGATCAGTGCCGCCGTAATAAAGGTGATAGTTGGTCCAACCATGGGGAGGAATTCCGCGATCGCCGCAATCATACCGAGTGTGGCCGCATATTCCACTCCCATGAAGAAAAATCCGAATCCCGTCAGAGTTCCCATTACGATGGAAAGGGTGATTTGTCCTCGTACCCAGTTACCCACTTTGTCTTTGATTTCGCTTGTTTTTGTGACGATGTACTGTGAATATTGTGAAGGGAAAAGCGAGCGTAGAAACGCTTCGATGTTGTTTTCCTCTATCACCATAAAGAAGGTGAGGACGAGCACGATGATAAAGTTGAGAATGCTATGAAATATGGTTGCCAGTGCCGACCAGGTGTTGCCCGCGATATTTTTAAGTTGTCCCGCGACGCCTTTGAGTCCCGCTTGGAGATTTTGGAGTAATGTTTCTTGATCTATGGTGGAAAGGAAGTCATTTACGAAGGGGAGCCATTTTTCTGAGAAAGGTAAATCCGACGTTCCGTTTGTCGTCAGATTTTTCACGAAGATCACTATTTTATCCGCGAGGTCGCCGATCTGAGTCGCGACGAGAGGTACGAGGCGCGATATGAAGAAAAAGAGGAATATAAACACGCCGAAGTAAATCATGAGTACTCCGAGTGGCCGGGGAATACGATGGACCTCAAGCTTGTCCACTGCAGGATCAAGTGCGGCGGAAAGAAATACCGCCACGAAAAATAAAATTAGAATATCCTTAATCTCGGCAAAAAACTGCGCGAGTACATAGAGAAGGAAGATGAGCGCAGTGGCTTTGGCAACACTGCTCAGGGTTAGATCCACATGCACTTTTTCCACTTTGGAACGGCGTGGTGGAGCGATTGGTTTCGGTTCATTCGCTTTTTTCGGTGCGGTTAAATTTTGTACGCGTTCTTTCAGCTCTCTCGTGTGATTGAGAATTTTTTGAAGGTGTTTTTTAAACATGGAGGTGTTAATTAATTTTTATAAGTTTCCGGTGAGCGCCACTTGTACGACATTGACGATAATCCATGAGAGCAGGGTGATGACGAGTCCGATGAGGGCGTGTTTGATCGTATCTTTGCCTTGCTGTTTATTCTCGGATACGGAACCGATGATATACTGAAATGCCCCGATGACAATGAAGAGTACGCAGACGAGTCCGGCGATATTGATCATCACTTCCACGAAGTAGCGGATCATATAGGGTGCCATGAAGAGGTGAAATCTGCCCGATTTGAGCGAGCACGCAATGACTTCGTATTGGTCGTCTCTGGACAGTGTTTTGAACTCACCGGCCGCGGTTACTCGTCTTTGAGGATCGTAGTCTTCCACTTGTCTGTTGTATGCTTCTTCAATGGCAAGGTAGGGTCCGTAACCGGCGCAATCTTTTGTCCCTTCGGGTAACACGGTATTTGCTTCGATTGCAAAAACGGTAGCGCTCAACATACCCACATTGAAAACCAGTGCGATGAGCAGAGTTACTGCTTTTCCGAATGTTGTTTTTTGCCTGGACATTATTATATGTATGTTTTTTTATAGTCTAATGGAACAACCCTCATAAAGTCAATTGTCCTCTCATGTATTTTTGTGCATTTCCCTATTATTGATAATGTATTTATTCCTACTTCGCGCTCTGCAAGTGAGTGAAAACTCACTCTGAAATAAATTGTATTTCTGTCATCTTGAAATCATTCTTTTTGGCTTTTTTAAGGCTTTATAAGGTTTTTTAAGCTTTTTTAAGGAACTTTTGGTTTCTTTGTTAAATCCTTCAGATTTTGCGGTGATCCGGTTAGTGAGTTTGGCCATGGTTTGGTTATTTTTTGGTTGGATTGTTTTGACGAAATCGCCTTTAGTGGTGGACGCGCGCTCACCATACAATGATTCCGCTTTTTTGTCATCATTTTCCATGTAAAAAAATGGTTTATGTGCCGAGAAAGGTGAGTATACATACCCCGCAACAAA
>CAYHQD010000038.1:0-9748 GCA_964358905.1 uncultured Candidatus Peribacteria bacterium | reverse complement strand
AATTCAGGACCTCTTTTTCTGTATCTCGCAGATGCGCGGGCGTATGTTTCAAAATTCGTTTCACATCCGTAAGAGAGAGTGGATTCCCTTCTATGCTCGTCGAAGCACTTACTGAAACCTCCCTCGCATTTTTTTCAAGTTCCATAAGTGCCACGTCGGGAAACGTTCTTCCGTTGAGCTCCGCAATAAGCACCGCAATGCGTTTAATATTGCTCAATATCACCGCGGAAACTATATATTTCGGTCGAAACATAGCCTAATTATAGGCTATAATTAGGCGAATGTAAAGTACTTGTATACATACCACAACCTCGTATAATAAAGAACGTACTTATTTGTATCACATGATAATTCTTGGCATAGATCCGGGTACGGCAATCACGGGATTTTCCATTTTAAAAAAGGAACAAAAAGGCATCGTTCTTCTTGATTATGGATGCATACGCACGAAAAAAGAAACCCCGCATGCACACCGCCTGAATGAGATCGCGGATGATCTCGATAGTATCATCGAAAAATATAAACCGAATGTCTGCGCGATAGAGAAATTATTTTTTTCAAAAAACGTAAAAACGGCAATGTCGGTTTCGGAAGTACGGGGCATGATCATGCAACATGCGATACACGCGGGAATGGAGGTGCATGAATATACTCCAAACGAAGTAAAATCAACCGTGACAGGAGACGGAAAAGCCGATAAACTGCAAGTACAAAAAATGGTGAAATTACTGCTGAAGTTGAAACAGATACCAAGACCCGATGATGCAGCTGACGCGATAGCAATTGCTCTGACGCATGTGCAACAACACCCCGCCTAGGCGGGGCATATAATAAAAGGTATGGGACACACGAACTCAATGAGTGTGCATATAATAAAAGGTATGGAATAAAATGAATCGTTTTATGAAAAAACTCAGTACAATTTTTATCATCATTTCAGCGATATTGATCAGCGCAATCGTGATCGACCGATTTGAACTTACCCGCGTATTCAAAGAACGTTTTGCATCAAACACCACAGGCAGTATTTCCGACACCACGCCGAGGGAACCAAAAGTTAAGACAAAAATTTCCTACAAAACTCATATTGATAAAGGAGACAGCCGCTTTCAAAACGGCTACTACACACTAGCCGTAGCGGAATACACGCAAGCAAGCAAACTCGAACCGACCCTCGCGGAACCATATATCAAAATCGGCAACATATATATAGTGGAGAAACAATATCAGAAAGCTCTGGAAAATTTCCGCATCGCAAGCCAAGTCGAACCGAATCAAATCAAACCGAAACTATTGATCGGCCAAACCTACATATACTTGACTGAATTCGACAAAGCGGAAAAAATCTTCAATACACTCAGTGAAGAAGACCCAAGACTGCTATATCATCGCGGCCTTTTGAATATTCTGTACAAAAAATACGATGATGCGAAGTTTAACTTACAAAAAGCATACGACCTTGCTCTGGCCAAGGGAGAAAATGGAGAAGCAGCCCTGGCGCATAACGCAGGTTTGCTACTCTCGGCATTCGCGAAATTCGCGGCAAGCGAAGGGGCACAGGAGACATATCTACGCACACTCCTCGCTCAGAAATTAAGCGAAATCGGACAGTACACCCTCGCGGTACAAATATCGTACGACGTGTTGGAGACAAACCCCGAATATAGAGACATATGGTTGATTTTGGGATATTCACTCTTACAACTGGAAAATTATTTTGATGCGATTTCCAGTCTGAAAGAAGCGGAAAAAATAGATCCCACAAAACCCGAGACCCTCTACTTCCTCGGAGTCGCGCTGAGCGAACAAGGCGACCAACTCGAAGCCATCAATAAATTCGAACGAGCCTACAAAAGCGGATTTGAACCGGCGGAAACGGTAGTACTGAAACTCGCGGAAAGTTATTTAAAAAACGAAGAATACGAGAAATCAGTCCGGTATTATGAGAAATTGATCGATCTGACACCGGAAAATTTCGATGCATTCATCAAAGCGATATGGCTCCATCTGGACTTCCTCAAAAATGAAGCGCGCGCCATAGAACTCGCGAAGCGTGCAGTTAAATTGCATCCGAACAATGCACTCAGCTACAATCTACTCGGCTGGGCGGAAACGCAGAACGGAGAACTCGAAAATGCAAAGGCGAATTTGGAAAAAGCCCTGGAAATAGATGAGAACCTTGCCGCCGCTTACTTAAATCTCGGCATCTGGTATGAAACACAGGGCAATCTCCCCGAAGCGAAAGCAAACTACTTTCGCGCCTATAATCTCGAAAAAGCCACCGGTGTAGGACAAAAAGCCGGCGAGAAGTATAATGCACTCGTGAAACAAGAAGCCACTAGCACTTTACCCCCTACCCCATGACATTCGTACAAATTCTTACTCCGTTTCTTTTATTCATCCTCGGCACATGTATCGGAAGTTTTCTGAGTGTCGTCATACATCGTCTCCATGAAGGAAAAACAGGAATAGTCTTCGGACGATCGCAGTGTCCGAAGTGTAAATACGTCCTCCGCCCCGTCGATCTCATCCCACTTCTCTCCTACATCTTCACCCGTGGAAAATGCCGCAGTTGTAAAAAGTCCATTAGCCTCACCTACCCATTCTTGGAATTGATAACGGGGGCAACATTCTTGATGCTGTACCTCTTCATGAATAATCTATATGTGAACGCCGATCTGACAAGCATCTCTCTTCTCGCGTTTTACCATCTCCTTTTTTGCGCCTTTATCTTCACGTTTTTTTACGATCTCAAATATATGGAGGTAAACGACCATGTGGTAATACCGATGATCGCACTCTCGCTCCTCATGCTCCTCCACCCGCTCTATCCGCTCACCTGGCAATCAAGCCTGATCGGACTCGCCATACCAGTCGTCTTCTTCGCCCTGCAAATCATCATTTCAAAAGGGAAATGGATCGGCGGAGGCGACCTTCGCATTGGCGCGCTCATAGGACTGCCCCTCGGCACGGGACCAACCGTAGTCGCATTGATCTTGGGATATCTGCTTGGTGCAATCATAAGCCTCCTCCTCCTCACACGACCGGGCTTCACACGAAAAAGCATGATTCCATTCGGACCATTTCTCGTCACTGGCTTCTATATCGCATTTTTTTTCGGAAATACTCTAGTGGATTGGTATTTGAACGTGCTACTTTAGCGAACACTTTAGCAAAGCTAAAGCATTACAATAAAAGGTATCATTCGATTTAATCTTATTAACTAGCATGAAAGCAGTAATCCTTGCGGGCGGATCGGGTACTCGACTCTGGCCTCTCTCAAAAAAACACAGTCCGAAACAACTACATAAGTTGGTTTCCAATAAAACGCTCCTCCAGCAGACCATTGATCGTCTGGATTTTCTGAAACCTCAGGATATCTATATCGCCACCAATAAAGAATATGCGAAAGAAGTCGCTCGGCAGATGTCGCCCGTTCCCAAATCGAACCTGATTATTGAACCTGCCATGCGTGACACCGCCACCTGTATCGGATACGCCGCCGCATTGATAGGAGAAAAATTCCCGCACGAAACCATGTCGATCATTTACTCCGACCATCTCATAAAAGAGAAAAAGACCTTTCAGGCAAAATTAAAAGTTGCCGATTTCCTCGCACAGACAAAAGGTACCGTCAATATAATAGAGGTGAAGGCGCGTTACCCAAGCACCGTGTACGGATACGTGATGTTGAGTGAAGCGGTTGAAGTTATCAACGGGCATGAAGTGTGCGGCTTTGAAAAATTCATTGAGAAACCGAACCTCGAAACGGCAAAAAAATTCGTGGATTCTTTTAAATACCTTTGGAATACGGGGCTATATGTCTGGCGCATAGATACGATTTTGAGCGCATACAAAAAATTCTTACCCGACACCTACGCACACCTGCAAAATATGATACAACACCCGAGCCGGATGGAAGCGGAGTACAAAGCATGCGCAAAAATTTCCATCGACTACGGTATCATGGAGAAGATAGATAAAGATAATGTGCGCATCTTGCCTGCAAATCTCGGGTGGAGCGATATCGGCACATGGAGCGCGCTCTACGGGGAACTCGCGGAAAAAGCGGAAAGCAACGTCTGTAAGGGAAAACTTGTCACACAGGATACAAAGGGATCATTGATCTACAACTATACAGACAAAGTGATAGCCACACTCGGCGTGAAGGATCTGATCATCGTGGAAACAGATGAAGCCCTACTCGTCTGTCACAAAGAAAAAGCCGGTGACCTCAAAGCCCTCATGAACGAAGTTGGTATACATTATAAAGAATTACTTTAACACCCCGACTTGTCGGGGCATATAATAAAAGGTATGGAAAAATCAAGATATACCTAATAAAAGATTTATGAAATTACAAATAAAACTAAAACCATGGGGCCGAGAAATCTGGTTCGCCCACACAGAAAAATACGCGGGTAAAATTCTGGAAGTGAAAAAGGGACACCGCCTTTCCCTGCAGTACCATGAACATAAAATGGAAACACAATATGTATATAGCGGGAAGGTGAAATTTACATTCGGTAAGGATGAAGCGAATTTGCAAGAGAGAATTTTATCTCAAGGTGACAAAGTGGATATCGCTCCCTATACTATCCATCGCATCGAAGCCCTGCAGGACAGTGAAGTCTTCGAAGTTTCCACTCCGGAACTGACCGATGTCGTGAAATTGCATGACGACTACGGCCGCACCGGCAAAGGAAATAACGAAGAGCTCGATGCCACGCTCCATGCGGGAGCGTAAGACCCCCGCATCCCAACATCTATATAAAATTATCTATAATACATAAATCCATGAAGCGTCTCCTTACTCGTAAACTCATACCTATTCTTATCGCGGCGCTGATTTTGGCGTTTGTGGATATGTCCCAAAGCCTACAGACAAAAGTAATCGGGAGACAACTGAATCAGAAAATCCAACTCGGGCTCGACCTGCAAGGCGGCACACAGCTGGATTATAAAATAGATCTGCGAAAAGTGGAAGCCGGTGATCAACCGGCCATCATTCAGGGTATCACCGAAGTCATCAATCGTCGTGTTAATAATTTGGGCGTATCGGAACCGAATATCTACACCTCGCAGATTGCCGATGAAGTACATGTGATAGTGGAACTCGCTGGTATAAAGGACATGGAAGAGGCGAAAAAACGCGTGGGCAAGACTATTCAGCTCGAATTCAAAGAATCAGTCGAAGCGTTGCCAGAAGAGAAAAAAGCGGAGATAATGACCCAAGGAGAAAAAGCACTCGCACGTATCAAAGCGGGAGAAGAGCTGATATTGATTGGAAATGAAGAGATACTCAGTTCTCCGGGGAAAGTGGAATTTGACGATGCGTCTCAGGCCTTCAAACCAAGCGAAAAAATTGAGAGTGATGAGTTGAAATCAACACTTGCCAACTTAAAAGACGGTGAATTGTCCGGACTTTTTGAAGGAAGTTACGGTGATTTTGCCACAGCCCAGGGATTCATGGAGAAAACAGGATTTTTTATAGTAAAACGATTTGGAACGGAAACAAGTGAAGTCGAAAAAGATATAGAAAAATCAGCGGAAGTACGACATGTAGTCATCTCTTATGCGGGCTCTGCAGGCGCTGATACAGGTGTTGTACGGACGAAAGAAGAAGCAAAAGCGAGAGCGCAGGAGGTACTGCGAAAATTGGAAGAGGAAAAGGGAGCCGCCTCGGCTACCGCCTCGGCGCTGTTTGCGGCACTTGCAAAAACGTATTCCGATGAACCGGCTGCGGAGCAGACCGGAGGTCTCCTCATAGAACCCGTGCGCGAAGCGATCAACTATTACGATCCCACATTTTCAAAAGCCGCTCTGGAGCTAAAAACGGGAGAAGTGTCCGATATCGTTGAAACGCCATTCGGATTCCATATCATCAAGTCGGAAAAGACGGTGGAAGCTCATAAAGAGACCGTGCAGGAAACTTCGTACAAGTACCAAGCGCTCTTTTACTCCACAGTTGCGGACGGATGGAAAGAGACAGGACTGACCGGAGAACACTTTGTCCGTGCGGATGTCGTTGCAAACGAGTATGGCCAAGCGATGGTCAGCATCAAATTCAACGATGCGGGTAAAAAGCTCTTCGGTGAAATAACGGGACGTAACATCGGTAAACCCGTCGCAATTTTCGTGGGAGGCGACTTAATTTCTTCTCCAAATGTAAATGAAGCGATTCTGGCGGGTGAAGCGGTAATCACTGGAAACTTCACTGTGGAAGAGGCAAATAATCTCGCCCGCGACCTGAATACGGGAGCCATCCCCGCACCTATAGTACTCGCGGGCCAGCAATCTATCGGTGCGAGCCTCGGCGCGGTCGCGCTCGACCAAAGCATCTACGCGGGACTTATCGGTGTCGCTATTCTCGCCGTAGGTATGATCGCCTACTACGGCTTCTCCGGCCTACTCGCGGTCCTCGCCCTGGGTATCTACGCACTCATCCTCTTCTTCCTAATCAAAATAGAACTACCGTTTGGACTGAGTTTCGTCCTCGCCCTGGTGATCTACTGCCTACTTATTTCGATGATCCTAAAAAACGAAGATTCCGGCTGGGATAAGCTAATCGCATTCTTCGTCGCCTCGTTCGTCTTTTTCTTCATCATGTTCCTGCTCTCCACCGCCGTAGTGCTCACCCTCGCAGGTATCGCCGGCGTCATCCTCTCAATAGGTATGGCCGTGGATGCAAATATCCTGATATTTGAACGTATCAAAGAAGAAGTCGCTTCAGGCAAACAGATGCAACAGGCCATCGCCATAGGCTTCGAACGCGCATGGAGCTCGATCCGCGATTCAAACTTCTCCTCACTCATCACATGCGCCATCCTCGTCTATTTCGGCACTTCCATCATCAAAGGGTTTGCCATTAACCTCGCGGCGGGTATCCTCGTCTCCATGTTTACCGCCATCACGATCACGCGCGCATTCCTCGATATCGCCGCCGCCAGTGAACGTGGCAAAAAATTACTCCTCTGGGGATTGCAAAGCCACACCTCACGTCCGCATATCCAAGTAATTTCTCGTGCGAAACTCTGGTTCTGGATTTCAGGAACCCTCACCGTGGTAAGCATCGTTGCGGGCATCGTATTCGGACCGAAATTCGGCCTCGACTTCACCGGAGGCACAATGATGGAAATCAAAGTAAACGAAACGGTAACTGCACAGGACATCAGCTCCGCTCTAAGTGAAGCTGACGAAACCGTGGAAACCGACCTCTCCCACGCCTCCGTTCTCCCAAGCGAAAATCATAACTTCATCCTCCGTACCAAAAGTATCACCAATGAAGAACACGACATCATCCTCGCAAAATTTCGTGAAAAATTCGGCGAAGTCGAAGAATCGCGCTTCACAGTGGTAGGTCCGGTCATAGGCTCTGCGCTGAAAAGCAAAGCGCTCACAGCACTTATCTTCACCTCGCTGATGATCGTCCTCTATATCGCATTCGCATTCAGACACGTACCAAAGGCGGTATCTCCTTGGCGATTTGGCATCTGCGCCATCATCGCGCTCTTACACGACGTGATTATCACCATCGGCGTATTCTTCGTCCTGGGAAAATTTCTCAATGTGGAAATGGATGCACTCTTCGTCACCGCCCTACTCACCGTCATGGGATTCTCCGTGCACGACACCATCGTGGTATTCGACCGTATTCGTGAGAATCTATTGCTTGCGAGAAGAGACACACCATTTGATGAAATTGCAAACAACGCACTCAACCAAACCATGGCTCGCAGTTTGAACACCTCGATCTCGACGCTTATCACCATCACCGCACTCTTCATCCTCGGTCCGCAGAGCATTCGCTACTTCGTATTTGCATTGCTTGTGGGTATCATCGTGGGTACATATTCCTCTATTTTCACCGCTTCTCCGCTCCTCTGCGTCTGGAAAAAATGGGCTGACAGACGGCGCATGTAGCCGTCTTCCGATATTTTCTTTGCAATTTCGCTTGACAATAAGGTGCGAACATCATAAAATCATGCCTTGTTTTTAATAATATCATTTCTAACCCATCTCTATGAATACCCTCAACGCACTTCTGAAAGTTGTAAAAGTAAGTATCGTCACGCTCGCATTCGCCTTGTTCGCAATGCCGACTTATGCGGCAACAATTCATGTAAACTCAAACGACGGCTCCATCACCGACGTGGATCACACATTCAATCTCTCCAATCCGAGCCTTTCAGATCAGGAGATCACCCTTCGCGAAGCAATCCAGCTCGCCAACGGTTCCTCCTCTATCAGCGCGCTCAATCCATATGAATGTGGTCTTATCCGTAACGACCAGACCAATGTAGCGGCAAGCTATGGTGGTTTAGGATGTGTACTCACTGGCGACACTATCGGCCAGGGCGGCGACACCATCGTATTTGATTTCACAACCCAGACGGTAATCGAACCTGGGAATTTGTACCCGCCGATTACGAAAAAAAATATAACAGTGCAAGGAAGTAATAAAGTCGTACTTGATGGAACCGGACTTGGCACAAGCTCAAATCTTTACGGTCTTAAATTCAAGGATGCAACCGGAGGGATGGTCACGGGTATGACATTTCAAGACTTTTCGACAGGCTCTTCAGCCGGACTTATAATCGAAAACTCCAATGAGGTACAGGTGGGAAACTATGACGCAAACAACCCTACATTGCACAATCATTTCTTAGGGAATGCTTCCGGAGTGGAAATCACGACGGGTTCTGAAAACACCATCCTCATAAATAATTTCATAGGAAATAACGGTAGCCAGGCGGACGGCAACATCGTCGGTGTATACATCAGCGGCTCAAACAATAGCCATATCGGAACCGCCGCATACGGCAACTCAATCGGAGGAAACAATATAAATATTGCGTTTGAAAATGCGAACGATAATACCGTGGAAAATAACTTCATAGGAGTGGTTCCGACAGTTCCCACCACTGCATTCTATGGTAACGATATAGGAGTGATGATAGATATCAACTCCGATGGAAATGTCATTACGGAAAATATGATCGGAGGATCGGGAGATGGTGGAGTCACCGTAGGCACCGGCTCTGTGGAAACCGTAATTCGTTTAAATACGTTTACCAATATGGGAGTGGGCGCACTGCCTATTTCGCTTGACACGAGTGCAAACAACAACATCGACGCCCCGGTCATCACGGCCGCCACAAATAATATGGTACAGGGTACTGCGGAAGGCCTGCCCGACGGTTCATTTGTGGATATCTACATAGCACGTAATGCCAATGAGGCCCAGCAGTTTGTGGCAACCGTGCTTGTCGAAGATGATGAGTTTATCATGCTTGATACCCAACTCCCCGAGATTCTTCAATACATAACCGCAAACTCCACGTACCATTCGGGCACAGTGGAATACAGCTCTGAGTTTACCGCATTTCTCAATGATACCGATGGGGACGGACTGACCGATGTAAGTGAAAACGTGTGGGGTACGGATGAAAACGATATAGACTCCGATGATGACGGACTCGTGGACGGCGATGAAGATACGAACAGCAACGGCATACTCAATACCGGAGAATCCGATCCTACCAATCCGTGTGATCCTGCGGATGCGCCAAATCATGACGTGGTATGTGCGGACGAACCCGACGAACCCGACGAACCGGAGGATTTTGATGATGATGATGATGGAGTACTCGATGTAGACGACAACTGTCCCGTCACTGCAAATCCTCTGCAGGAAGATTGTGATGATAACTTTGATAGCACCTGCACTGTGGCGACATGTATCATC